>JAZUHQ010000170.1:0-9475 GCA_045641805.1 Lachnospiraceae bacterium | reverse complement strand
TCTCCTGGTGGTACAATCTACCTTGAAGCTCAGGAGCAGCTTGAGGAGCTTGTTCTTGACCGCGCAACAATGGAAGTGAAGAAAGACATCGGCGCCAAGCTTTCACAGGTTGTTTACGAAGGTAAATGGTTCACACCACTTCGTGAGGCACTTCAGGCATTCGTAGAGTCTACACAGAAGTATGTAACAGGTGTAGTTAAGTTCAAACTTTACAAAAGCAACATCATCAAAGCCGGTACAACTTCTCCATACTCTCTCTACAGTGAGACACTTGCTTCCTTCACAACAGGCGACCAGTACGATCACCACGATGCTGAAGGCTTCATCACATTATTTGGTCTTCCACTCAAGGTTCGCGCTATGAAGATGATGGAAGTTCAGGATAAGAAAAACTAATTTCCCATAGAGGAACAGATAAAGAAAAAAAGAATGACTCAGGCAAAACCTGAGTCATTCTTTTTTTTATAATCTTCTTATCTCATCAGCTTTACTGCTCTGTAAAACTTAACCAGAAAAGCGATCTCACAGATGACACCCAGCACACCGCAGATGACGCTGAGGAGCGCACTCATGTAGTTCTGATTAATGAGAGCCATAATGGCTGCAAAACCGCCGAGGAAGCTGAAACAGGTCACGTAGGTGAGCCATTTCTTAATACGTTCACTTGGAATACCAAGCTGACACTCTCTTTCTGTCGCACGGACACCTTCAACCACCTGGAAGAGCGCATACAGAAGAAGGATCAGATTCACAAGACTGACTGCACTTCCGAGAATACCATTCATGGCTTTTCCCATACCGGTCAGGCTAAGGACGGTATCAACAACAGAAACAAGGATCGCAGCAGGCATCACAAGCTTGGCTTTTGCATAAAAAGCAGTGCCCGGAAAATCGGATTTGACGAGTCTTGAAACGCCCACATACATAAGGAGATATCCGATCACGTTCGGCAGAACATCGATGGTCATATCGCCATTGGTTAAATTGAAATTAAAAAATACAAATAAAAGTCCTACAAAAAAGATTCCCATGATGTCGTCTCCTTAAAAGCTTAATCTTGCATAAATATCTTTTGGCACAAATGCTCTGACATAAATACCATCCGCGCGGTACTCTTCTTCAAGCAGCTGTCCATATTTACGGATCACTGCGATATCACCCGCATGTGCATAGTCAAACACTCTCTCTATCTCCAGCTTACCGGCTTTGAGTACATCTTCCAGTGTATCAGCCAGATGCTGAAGGTTGGTTCCCTGCTTCACGGAAACATAGAGGGTATGGTCCGCTCTGAAATCGCGAAGACCCACAAGAATCTCCGGATCATCCACAAGGTCGATCTTGTTCATCAGCGTGATGATCGTTTTGTCTTTGACGCCAAGCTGTGTCAGTGTCTCATAAACGACATGCATATGCATGCCCGCTTCCGGATCGGAAGCATCGACCACATGGATCAGGATATCTGCATACTTTGCTTCTTCCAGTGTACTTCTGAAAGCATCGATCAGATGATGCGGCAGCTTGTGAATAAAACCAACAGTATCTGTCAGCAGGATCTCCTGTCCACTCTCCAGTGTCAGGTTGCGGGTAGTTGGATCCAGTGTCGCAAAGAGTTTATCCTCTTCCAGAACACCGGCCTGTGTCAGTGTATTTAAGAGGGTTGACTTACCCGCATTGGTGTAACCTACAATGGCCGCTACAGGAATCTGATTGCGGTCACGCTGGGATCTGGCCAGTTCTCTGTGTTTCTTAACCCCTTCCAGTTCTCTTTTCAGCTGGGAAATACGTTCTCTGATCAGTCGTCTGTCGATCTCCAGTTTTTTCTCACCGGGACCTCTTGTACCGATACCGCCGCCCAGTCTTGAGAGGGAGGAACGGCTGCCGATCAGTCGTGTAGAACGATAGCGGAGCTGTGCCAGTTCAACCTGGATCTTACCTTCTCGGGTGATCGCTCTGCCTGCAAAGATATCCAGGATCAGAAGGGTTCTGTCCATAACCTTCGTATCCAGCACATCTTCCATATTGGCCATCTGTGCAGGTGTCAGTTCATCGTCACAGATAATACCGGTGGCATCCTCCATAGCGATCAGCTGTGCCAGCTCTTCGAGTTTGCCTTTACCCAAGTAGGTACCCGGATGGGCACTCTCTCGGTTCTGGATCAGGCGCCCTACGGTGACTGCACCGGCTGTATTGGCCAGTTCTTCAAGTTCATCCAGTGAAGCATCGATATTCTCTGAATCGTATGTTGCCACACCGACCAGTATCACGCGCTCCACCAGTTCTTTATTTTCATATAATTCTGCCATAGATTCTCCATTAAATCTTCCGGATCTTACTGGCCCGCACGTGTTTCAAGGAAATAATATTCCTTCATACCCTGGGCATCATCCGGATACTTTTCTGCATAGGCTGCTGAAATGTTGTAGGCATCATCCCATCTTCCCAGATGTTCGTAGGAAGAGATCAGATTCATGGAAAGGACCGCATCGGATTCTCTGTCATTGTAAGCAAGACCATCGATGCAAGCCTGTGCAGCCTCCTCAAAATTGCCTTTATTCATCAGACAGATCGCATACTGATTATAGGCCTTGGCCATCAGTGCACTGCTCTCTGACTGTGTGGTTTCCTCGAAATAACGTTCAAAGAAGGCCATTGCCCCATCGATATCTCCATCAGCCATACAGAGCTGGCCTTTTCCAAGCAGGGCTGCCTTATAGCCCTTCTTGTAAGATTTATCAAACATGTTCTGGGCATTGTCTTTCTCATCCAGATCGATATAGATCATACCTCTGCTGAAGAAATCCGCACCGGAATTTCCGGACAGTTCAAGGGCATCGCGAAGCACCTGGCTGGCATCCTGTGATTTACCCTGTTTCAGCAGCACATAGTAGAGTTCCTGATAGATCTTATAGCTCTTCTTACTCTTCTTGATGGCAATCTTGAGATCAGATTCTGCCTGGTCATAGTGACCGGCCTGTGCATAAGCCTGACCACGCAGCATGTACACTCCGGCATCTGCATCCGCATCCAGAATCTTGGAATAGGTATCGATCGCGCCGGTATAGTCGCCGGATTTGTCGTAAGCCTCTGCCATATAATAGTAGAGATCTGTTCTCAGTGCCGGCTGATCCATCGCAAGATTGAGGGCTTCCCTGAAACAGTTGATCGCTGTCTCATAATTACCCTGATACATATGGGCAATACCACGGCCTCTCAGATAGAGCATGGTCTGTTCATCATTCTCGGCATTGAGTTCTGCCTGATTGAAATAACCGAGTGCCTCATCATAAGCCTTCATCTCGATATAAGCCATACCCAGGTGGGTATAATAATCTGAATTCTCACTGTCAAAGGAAACCGCTTCCTTAAACTCGCTGACGGCATTCTCATAGTCGCCGGCCTCAAAGGCATCCATGCCCTTGGCATCATGACGGCCACCGGAATTGAAATTCAGGATCAGGAAAAAGATCCATCCTGCACCTGCCAGAAGGATCAGAAGACCCACAAATCTCAGAGAGCGCTTTGCGCCGGCTCTCTGCTGTCTGGCTTTTCGCTTCTCCAGAATCTCCTTGCGGCGTCTCTCTTCATCCGCTTTTTTCGCTTCCTTCTTAGCCTCTTTCAAAGCCTGTTTGCGTGCTTTCTTAGCCTCAGCATCGGCCTTTTCTTTTCTCTGTGAGAAGGCTTTCTGTTTTTCGGATTCCTCCGGTCGTACCATAGCCGTAATGTTGCGGACTCTGGACCTTCCTTTCGGTGTTTCCTTGCTCTTGGCTTCCTTTTTCTGTTTTTCGATCTGCGCTTCCTCATAATCCTCGATCTTGTCAAGCAGCGCTTCGATCTCATCCTCTTCCGTGACGATCTCTGTCTCAGTCTTGAGATTGGAAACCGCTTTTGGAACCTGGCCCTGTTTCAGTTTATTCTGTTTTTCTTTTTCTTCTTTTTCTGCTTCCTGGAGCAGTTCGTCAAATGTCAAAGTAAAAACCCCTTTTTATAACATCTTCTTACGCCAGAGGATCCACAGGATGATCAGGCTGATGATGAGCGTCAGACCACAGATAATGCCGAAACCTGCCAGCGTATTGGCAAATGGCATACCCAGTGTATCCACGTTCATACCATAGAGACCGGAAATAATGGTTGGAATCGCCATAACCAGTGTGATGGATGTCAGGTATTTCATTGTATTGTTCAGACGGTTGTTGATAACGTTGGACATCAGTTCACTGGTACCATCGATGATCTCACGATAGATGGTAGCCATCTCGATCGCCTGTCTGTTTTCGACCTGGACATCTTCAAGAATGTCTTCGTCCTCAGGGAACTGCGGAATGTGTTTATATCTTCTCAATCTGTCAATAACCATACCGGCCGCACGAAGAGAAGTTTCGAAGTAGACCAGTGTGGACTCCAGATTGTGAAGTTCGATCAGATCTGCTTCTTCTTCCTTCTGATCTTCGATTCGTTCCTCGATCGCCAGTCTTCTGTTATCGACGGAACGCAGTACAGCCTGGTAGGTCGTCATGGAATTGAGCAGGATCTGGTAAATAAAACGTGTTCTTTTCTTTGTGGAGAAATAGCGCACATGGGAATTGATGAACTTATCCAGGATCGGTGTGTCCTCACTGCAGATGGTGATGACAGCAGTCTCCGTAAAGATCATGCCCAGAGGAATTGTTGTATAGAACTGTTTGTCATTCTGGGTCTCACTGGTAGGAATGTCCACCAGGATCAGGGTATAATCATCTTCCTGTACAATACGGGATTTCTCCTCTTCATCGAGTGCAGCCTTCATATCGTCAAAGTCGATATGATAGTGTCTGGCGACGGGCTCCATCTCCCACATGGTTGCTGCTGTGATCTTGATCCAGCATCCGTCTTCAAAATCCTGAAGGGTACTCAATTTGCCACCATCTGTCATATAGATATCTACCACTCTGTTAGCCCGCCTTTCTCTCATATTTGAGCCTTTTTGGCTCTTTGTGACTCATTTTGGGCGCACTTTCCCGCCCTCAGTGAATCGCATATTCATTTAATGATACCATATTTCAAAAATCTGTACAAGGGATATGTCATCTGTTACAATGAAACCAGACCATAACGAAAGGAATCTGATTCCCATGATTTTATTATTTATTTTACCTTATAACGAAGATCCAAAGTATATACCGGCTGTCAGCGATCACGTTCTCGGCCGCTATGTTCTTACTGAAAGTTTAATGCGTGCCTGCGGCATAAAGCTGGACCCTGAAAACCTGTCCGGTGATCTTGAGATCGGCCTTCATGGCAAGCCTTCTCTCAAAAACTATCCTGATATCCACATGAATATCAGCCACACAGACGGGATGGTCATCTGTGCCCTCTCCGACCACGAGATCGGTGCAGATGCAGAAAAGATCCGAGAATTCAAAGAGGAACTGATTCAAAAAATCCTGACTGCGAACGAGCAGCGCACCATGAAACATCAGAAGTTCTTTGAAGTCCCTTACAGACAGTACTTCTTCCGCTACTGGACAGCCAAGGAAGCACGCCTTAAGCTTTCCGGTGAAGGTATCACAAGAGAACTCACTTCCTTCTCCATATCCATTCCGGGCTACCTGAAGAATGAGCAGATGCTCACCAACAATGAGATCACCTGCAGCGAGGAAGGTGTTTATATCAACCAGCTCATGATCGATAGTTCTCATATCGTTTCTGTCTGTACGGACCAGCCTGACAATGATCTTTCTATCTCATGGATCCACCCATGGGCAATGCCGGACCATCTGTTTACAAAAGCAGACTAGAGAATATAAATAGAACCGGGAAGATTATCAACATTCGTTGATAGTCTTCCCGGTTCTATTTCTTAGATCACAAAGAAGCCGATCAGGCCCACGATCCCGCCATACAGGAGTCCGGCGATGACATCTTTTGGCCAGTGGACACCGGCTAAAACTCTGGATCCGGCGATAACCAGGGCAATGACCGTCATCAAGGTCCCCACAGGCGGCAGTGTATAGAAAAAAGCGACTGCGATCACAGAGGCACAGAAGACATGACGGCTTGGAAAGCTCTTGCCTTTGGTCTCTTTTTTGATCAGAGGAGCCATCTGCATGACTTCATAAGGTCTGGGTGCATTGATGCCCTTTCGGATCGCGCTGCCGGATACGAATGTAAAGGCCGGCACAAGGATCACCTTGAGGATCTTCTCAGGCATAAAGAACCACGTCCAGAGAATCAGAAGGCCGTAGGCAATATAAACCAGTAAGGTCAGGCCTTTTTGTGTCGCTTTGAGCATGGCATAGGCGATTGGTCTCTCCTCAAACCACGATTTGATCTGTTTATATTTTTCAGGTGTCATCATCGGTTTTCTTTCCTTTTATTGATTCAGTTCTATTTTAGTAAGGTGCCATGTGCTACCTTCAATCTCCATGATACAATAGGAGGCACGTCCTCCACCTCTTGGTCTGGTCACGCTTCCGGGATTCAGCCACAGGCGTCCATCAATCTCTTCCGTGCTGAATCTGTGGGTATGTCCAAAGATCACCAGGTCCACATCTGAGAGATGTCCCGCCGCATCCAGGCGGTTATGGACCATCAGGATCCTGACTTTCTCTATCGTCAGTTTCTGCACTTTAGACAGCGGCAGATCGATGGATCGGTCATTGTTTCCTTTGACCACATAGAGCCGGCCGATATTGCGGATCTCATCCAGGATCTCACTCCTGCAGACATCACCGGCATGAAGAATGTAATCGCATCCCTGAAGGCCGTCGATCACATCCCGGGTCAGCTTGTTGTGCGTATCTGAAAGGATGCCTACACGTACAGCCATCCTATGCCACTTCCTTTGCCAGTCTGTTGATGTTTCTGAACTCGTAGTATGCCAGAATCACCGCTGTGATCGCTGCTGCCAGATCGGCGATCGGTGCTGCGTACAGGATACCATCAATACCAAAGATCATCGGTAAGATCAGGATCATTGGCAGGAGGAAAAGCATCTGACGTGTCAGAGACAGGAAGACACCCTTGAAGGCTTTACCGATAGAGGTAAAGAAGGTGGATGTCAGCGGCTGCAGACAGTTGAGCCAGGTGAAGAAAAGGAAGACTTTGAAATAGCTGACGCCGAATGTAAAGTATTCTTCGGATCCCTCACCAAACAGACCCATGATCGTTCTTGGGATGGTCTGGAAGAGAATGAAAGAAAAGAGAGACACACAGAAAGCAGCGATCATCGCTTTTCTGTAAGCTTCTTTCACTCGGTCATACTGTCGGGCACCATAGTTAAAACTCTCGATCGGCTGTGTGGACTGGGAAAGTCCAATGACGATGGAGAAGAACAACTGATTGACTTTCATAACGATACCGGCACAGGCGATCGGAATGGATTCGCCATAGACGGATAGGGCACCGTAATGCTTGAGGGAATTGTTCAGAACGATCTGTGTCGTCATCATGGCCAGCTGGTTAAAACAGGAGGCACAGCCAAGAGACGCAATACGGAAAACATACGCAGGATTTGGCATCAGGTGGATAACTTTCAGTTCCACTGTCTTAGTATGACGCATGTAGTTGACAACGATCAGACCGGAGAAGATCTGGCCAATAATGGTGGCCAGCGCAGCACCACTCATGCCCCACCTGAGGACAAGGACAAAGAGAGCATCCAGGACAACGTTGATAATGGCACCGGACATACTGCAAAACATGGTCATCTTCGGGCTGCCGTCCGCACGCATGAGATGACCGCCGCCAATCGTCAGGATCAGAAACGGAAAACCGATCGCAGTGATACGGACATAGTCCATGGCATAAGGCAGGACATCATCCGGAGATCCAAAGCCCTTGAGCATTGGATAGAGGCAGATTTCGGTGACAAGAGCCAGTATGATGCCGAGGATGACAAGACAGGTCAGGGCATTGCCAAGGAAATAGCCGGCCTCTTCCTTCTGACCTGCGCCCAGTTTCAGATTGAAATTGGAGGCACCGCCAATACCAAAAAGAAGGGCGATGGCTGTGCACATCATGGCCAGTGGGAAGGCAATGTTAGTCGCTGCGTTTCCCAAAGTACCTACGGCCTGTCCGATAAATAACTGGTCGACAATATTATAAACGGCACTGACAAGCATCGCGATGATACTTGGCACTGCAAATTTGATGATCAAAGGTGTGATTGGGAGAAAACCTAAAGGATTCCCCTTCTGCTGATTCTTTTCCACGTATTTACCTCACAAAAACTTTTATGACGATGTCCCTTTTCGGGACTTTTTCTTTTTGATACTATCACAAAAAAGCCCGTCACGCCAGTGCTCAAGTCAACAAAAGCCCTGTGCATTTTGTTTTTCACTTTATTCCACGGACAAGTCTTGCAAAAGCACAGATATCCACTATAATGAGAGGCATAGGATACCCAAAACATCTCTTCATCAAAAGGAGTCTGGCATACATGAAACTCAGACGTATTGTAGCAGCGATCGGCCTTATCATCCTTGTCCTTACTTATGTGGCCACTTTGTTCTTTGCCATCACTGATGATCCGGCGACTGCCTATTTCTTCAGAGCATCCATCTTCCTCAGCATCGTTATCCCGGTCAGCCTTTATGGCTTTATGCTTTTCCACAAGGCAATGAACCGAAAAAATGAGATTCAGGACCTGAAAGACGATGACGATCAGGCATCATAAGAAGCCTTCGGGCAATAAAAAAGGTAGTTCATATAAGAACTACCTTTTTATGGTTCTGAAAGAAACTTTTCAATTGCGTCCAGCGCTTCATCTTCATTCATACCATCACATGTGACTGTGATGTCCATGTTTTGTCTGATGCACAGACTGAGGACACCAAGAAGACTCTTGGCACTGACTTCCTTATCTTTATAGATCAGCATGCTCTTACAATGAAATTTCAGAGCGAGTTCTGCAAGTTCTCCTGCAGGACGAAGATGCAATCCGTGCGCTTTTTTGACGGTTATCTGCTTGCTTACCATACAATCTCCCCCGATCTCAACTAACTCAACGAACCGAACTTATTATAGCACAGTTTGAACAAAAATTATAGTCTAAAATCAGACTTTATGTCTATTTTATCCAAATTTTAGCATCGGGTTTGTCTGAAGGGAAATCGTACATTCTGTTTAATCCTAATCTTCCATGATGTGCTCAAAAGCAAGCGAAAACAGCTGCTGGATATGTTCATCCGCCAGAGAATAATAACGGACTTTACCATCTCTTCTTGTCTTGACAAGGCGTACCTGCTTGAGCATGCGCAGCTGATGAGAGACTGCACTCTGGTTCATTTCGAGAAGTTCTGCGATATCACTGACGCAAAGCTCTGACTCAGACAGAGCACAGATGATCTTGGCTCTTGTCGGGTCACCAAAAGCTTTGAAAAGCTCGGCTACCTCAAAAAGATCCTCAGGGGATGGCATTCTTGCTGAAACAACTTTTACGATATCTTCCATCAATTTACCTACTTTCTTGTTGCGGGTTCAATATTCATCACAT
>JAZUHQ010000169.1:0-4552 GCA_045641805.1 Lachnospiraceae bacterium | reverse complement strand
CATATTGCCTTCGCTATCACGAACAACCTCAAGCTCTAGCTCCTCCCAGCCAAGGATAGACTCCTCTACAAGAACCTGTCCTACCAGACTGGCCTGAAGACCTCTTGCCATAACCACCTTAAGCTCTTCCTTGTTGTATACAAGTCCGCCGCCGGCACCGCCCATGGTGTATGCAGGACGAAGAACAACCGGATAACCGAGTTCATCAGCGATTGCAAGAGCTTCCTCAACTGAATAAGCAACCTCACTTCTTGCCATCTCAATACCAAGTTTGTTCATTGTATTCTTGAACTCGATACGGTCCTCACCACGCTCGTTAGCGTCTACCTGAACACCGATAACCTTTACGTTATACTTATCCAGAATACCTAATTTATTCAATTCTGCACACAGGTTTAATCCTGACTGTCCACCTAAGTTAGGCAGAAGCGCATCAGGTCTTTCCTTTGCAATGATCTGTTCCATACGCTCTGCATTCAGTGGCTCAATATAAGTCACATCTGCTGTTTCAGGATCCGTCATAATAGTTGCCGGATTCGAGTTAACCAGAACGATCTCATAGCCGAGCTTCTTTAAAGCCTTACATGCCTGTGTACCGGAGTAGTCAAACTCACATGCCTGACGGATTACAATCGGGCCAGAACCAATAATCAGAACTTTATTAATGTCCGTTCTCTTTGGCATAATGTTTCCTCCTTAAATATCTTGAAATAATTTTTATTTATTCATAAATACAGCAGTTTAATCTTCTTCTGCCATATCGCTTGACAATACCATAGTAGAGCTGGCAATGACATCATCCTTGCCTAACCACTTACCAAGACCCACGACTACATTCTCCCACTCTAATTCCATGGTTCTGAATGCAACCTCAGCTGTTTCCATATCATCATTCTTTGCCATATTTACATGGTCATCCATGATTTCTGAAAGGTAAAATGCTCCAAGTTTTCTGGATGCATCTCGCTGTGCACGGATCATTTCCAGGTACTTTGCTGAATTACCGTCATACATATGGCCCTGAAGTTCATCATTGGTATCATTATATCCATCAACATACTTCTCAGCGAACTTCTTTAACTCATCCATATCGTCCTTGAAGTTCTTAATTGCCTCTGATAATACAATTCCGTATACCTGAAGTGACATTTCCTGAGCAGCAATCTTCTTCATATTTCTGACATAATCCTTATCAGAAAGAATTTTCTCTTCCGGAATCGATTTGCTCATTGCTCTCCAAAGTACAAACTCACCCATTGGCTTCTTCAGCACACCGGCAAAGCCTTCTTTTTCATAGAACATTTCCGGTTCAACGGAATCTCTCTCAACGATAATGTACACCTTAGTCTGCGAAAGCGGATCACCTTCCAGCTTCTTCATATTACGCATGGTCTGTACACCATCCATACGAGCCATAGATGCAGCCATAAGCACCAGATCATAATTTCCGGTCTTTACCATATCCAGACTCTTGATACCACCCTCGGCAACATCACACTGTGCACCGGTTTCTGTAACCATCGCACGAATCGATTCGCGATCTACCGGACGATCCTCAACCAAAAGCACCTTGACTGACTCATCAACCTTAAATGTTTCTCTCTTTTTCTCTCCGCCGATGGTGTCATCCAGATCGACCGGTGGTTTCTCACCTTTCAAAATTCCGGAAATAGTCTGCTGACCGCTAAATACTCCCTGGCTATAAAGAAAATATACAACTCCGCCAATGGCAGCAATAATAAGTACAATAATAAAACCCATTTTGTTACCCCCGCATTTTTCTATTGTTAATATTCAATGTTAATTCGATTATTTATTTTCTTACTTTACAACAATCTTTTTGAAGTTTTTCTTTCCTCTACGGATTACAAATTCCTCTGCAAAATCTTCCGGTGCATAAGTGGTAGCAATATCTGTAACCTTCTCACCGTTTACAGTCACACCACCCTGCTGAATTGCACGACGTCCCTCACTTCTTGTAGGAACAAGTCCTGCAGCTACAAGAACACCGATTGCATCGATCTTTCCGTCTGTGAAATTCTCTGCTGTCAGCTCTGCTGTAGGAATCTCTCCAGCTGCTCCGCCACCAAATAAAGTCTTAGCGGATTCCTGTGCCTTATCAGCCTCTTCTTTTCCGTGTACCAGTTCTGTTAAAGAATAAGCAAGAATCTCCTTTGCTTTGTTTAACTCACTGCCTTCCCAGCTCTCCATCTTCTGAATCTCTTCCAGTGGAATAAATGTCAGCATCTTGATACATTTTAATACATCTGCATCACCAACATTTCTCCAGTACTGGTAGAACTCGTAAGGAGTTGTCTTCTCTGCATCAAGCCATACAGCACCCTTTTCTGTCTTACCCATCTTCTTTCCTTCTGAGTTAAGAAGAAGTGTAATAGTCATGGCATTTGCATCCTTACCAAGCTTTCTTCGGATCAGTTCCGTTCCTCCCAGCATATTTGACCACTGGTCATCGCCACCAAACTGAAGATTACAACCATAATCCTGGAATAGCTTGTAGAAGTCATAACTCTGCATGATCATATAGTTGAACTCTAAGAAACTGAGACCTCTTTCCATACGCTGCTTGTAGCACTCAGCTGTCAGCATACGGTTAACGGAGAAGTGAGGGCCTACTTCACGGAGAACATCGATGTAGTTGAGATCCATGAGCCAGTCGGCATTGTTGACGATGAGGGCTTTGTTGTCGGAGAAGTCGATGAAACGGGACATCTGCTTCTGGAAGCACTCAACGTTGTGCTGGATTGTCTCTTTTGTCATCATCTGACGCATATCGGACTTACCGGATGGGTCACCGATCATAGCTGTACCACCACCGATCAGGGCGATTGGCTTATTGCCTGCCATCTGGAGACGCTTCATCAGGCAGAGTGCCATGAAGTGACCAACGTGTAAACTGTCAGCTGTAGGATCAAATCCGATATAGAATGTTGCTTTACCATTATTGATCAGGTCTCTGATCAGTTCTTCATCTGTTACCTGGGCGATCAGGCCGCGGGCAACCAGTTCTTCATAGATTTTCATTTTGAATAACTCCCTTCTGTAAAAAAAAAATCTCCTTCATCCCAAAAAGGACGAGGAGCGCTCGTGTTACCACCTTCATTTACCTGGCATTCGCATGACAGGCCTTATCAGGTATCAATCAATACCCATGCACGTTAACGGTTGCAATCCGTCGCAGCCTACTGGGAACCCGTTCGGTGCGAAGCTTGTGAATGTATTCAGCTTAAGTTTCCCATGCGCCTCTCACCAGCCGGCAGCTCTCTGTTTGTTTCACTAAAGCCTACTTGTTTCAGTCGTTGCTTTTTTATTATATCGATGCTTATTATAAAGAGTTCCCGGAGATTTGTCAATAAAACAGTGTGTATAAAACGTAAATCATTTGGAAGGTAAATCTTAAGATTATTTTAATTTTTTTATAGCCCATATGTGGTATACTGTGTATACGGCAAAATTCGCTTTCAAGAAAGCGGCCGAAATCGGTGAACATGATGGTTTTTATGTTTTAACATAATCATTGAATAGAGTTAAGAAAGGGAATTTAACAATGAGGAAAAAATGGCCGGCTGCTGTGATCGCAGCCATGTGTTTGAGCTTAACAGCTTGTGGTGGATCCCCTGTTTCTTCCGGTGACAGTGTGAATGTCCAGTCTGTATCCATGCTGATGGGTCTGGACCTTACAGGCAGCAACCGTTACAGCGGTGTTGCTGAAGCCAAGTCCACTGTGAAGATCATGAAGGATGATGACAAGGCGATCGATGAGCTGAAAGTTGAAGTAGGACAGGAAGTCAGAGCAGGTGATGTGCTCTTCACATACGATCAGGATTCTTTAAAGTTAGCTGTGGAAACCGCAGAACTTGAACTGGAACAGATCCAGAATCAGATCGATTCCTATACAGCACAGCTTGCAGAACTTGAAAAAGATAAAAAGGCAGCTTCCAGTGCGGAGCAGCTTTCCTATAACCTGGAGATTCAGGCAACCACACTGGATAAATCTGAAGCTGAGTATAATCTCAAACAGAAAACAAGCGAGATTGAAAAGCTGAAAGCAGCTGTTCAGGATGCGGAAGTCAAATCCACAGTGGATGGCGTGATCCAGTCGATCAGTAATAATGGTGGTGATTACTATGACTACTATGGTGGTGGTAATGACAATGCATTTATCACGATCATGGAAGTAGGTACTTACAGAGTCAAAGGTACCGTCAATGAGAATAATGCTTACGAGCTCTATGAGGGTATGTCTGTTCGTATTCTGTCAAGAACCAACGCTGAGATGACCTGGTCCGGATTCATCAGTGAAGTGGATTATGAAAACACGGTTCAGGACAATAACAACAATTACTATTATGATGGCGGACAGGGTGAGAGTGCTGCCAAATATAACTTCTATGTCACACTGGATGATTCTGAAGGTATGATGATGGGACAGCACATCTTTATCGTTCCGGATGATTCCGGCATCGATGGCTCCGTGATCACACTTCCAAGCTCCTTCATCTGTCAGGAAGAGGATGGCTCCAGTTATGTATGG
>JAZUHQ010000168.1:0-13208 GCA_045641805.1 Lachnospiraceae bacterium | reverse complement strand
GGAAGACAGACCTATCTGTCCGATGCAAAGCGAAAGGAAAACGATGCTGAGCATGCCTGGCATATGGCGATCATGACCCTCCTCCTTTCTGAGTATGCCAATGAGAAGATCGATGTGCTCAGGACCATCTCCATGCTCCTGATCCACGATCTGGTGGAAATCGACGCCGGGGATACCTATGCTTATGATGAGAAAGGCAAGGAGACCCAGGAAGCCAGAGAGCAGGCGGCGGCCGACCGTATTTTCGGATTGCTGCCGGAGGATCAGGGAAAGAAACTCCGTGCCATCTGGGAGGAGTTTGAGGAGAGAAAAACACCGGAAGCCAGATTTGCAAGAGCGATGGACAATGTACAGCCGCTGATGTTAAATGATGCGACCGATGGCAAAGCATGGGTAGAGCATGGCATTCATCTTCACCAGGTCATGAAACGAAACGAGCGATCCGGTGAAGGCTCCAAGGTGCTCTGGGACTACGCACGAGAGAACTTCATTATGCCACATGTTGAAAAAGGCAGACTGATCAATGACTGATCAGCCATGATAAAAGAAGGCATCCGATGACGAATGCCTTCTTTGTGTTATATCTGGCAGTAACCAGAACTTTTTGATTAGTCTTCGAGACCCAGTTCGTCTGTTAAGGAACAGATCTCATCGATATAGCCGCCGATGATCTCGATCGTATCCAGAAGGGCAGCGTCGGTTGTGATATCGATACCACCAAGGGCTGCAAGACCGACCGGATCCAGTGTGCTGCCGGCGCAGAGGACTTTCTTCCAGTCTTCAACGGCAGGTGCGCCTTCTTTTTCAATACGCTTGCACATCTGTGTGGCGACTGTCAGGCCGGCACTGTAAGTGTAGGAGTAAAGACCCATGTAGTAGTGTGGCTGACGCATCCATGTGAGCTGGGCACCTTCAGGCAGTTCAACCGCATCTCCCCAGAACTTTGTCAGGGTATCCTTGAAGATGGCACTTAAGGATTCCGCCTGGACGCTGTCACCGGCTGCGATACGCTTGTAAACTTCACGCTGGTAAGCACCTTCCAGAAGGTGAGTGACGAAGTTGTGATAATAGGTATGACCGATGATATTGGCAAGCACCCATCTGCGGAAGCGTTTGTCATCGCTGGTTTTTAACATGTGGTGAGCCATGATCAGCTCGTTCATGGTGGATGGCGCCTCTATAAAATAAGTGGAGACTTCTGTGTCAAAGATGGACTGGGCTCTGTTGCAGAGTCTGAAGTGGCCCGCATGACCCAGTTCATGCGCCAGTGTGAAGACATCGGACATCTTGTCGTTCCAGGACATGAGGATGAAGGAATCCTTGCCATAAGGGCTGGCACAGAAACCGCCGGTGCATTTGCCCTGGTTCTTTGCAAAGTCTACCCAGCGCTGATCAAAGGCATTGCCGATCATTTCGCTGTAGTCCTCGCCGAGGATGGCAAGACCTTCAGAGATGATCTTTCTGGCCTCAGGAATAGTCACGGTTGGTGAATAGAATGGATCCACAGGGAGCTTGAGGTCGGCATAGGTCATCTTGTCCAGCTTGTAGACCTTCTGGATGAGCTTGGCATACTTTCTCATATGTGGGGCCAGTTTCTCCATGATGAGGTCAATCTGGCGGTCATACATCTCGCGGGTGACTTTCTGGTCAAAGAGGCTGTACTCGAAGATATCCGCAAAACCACGGAGCTGAGCCATCTTGTTTTCGTGCTGACAGAAAGCGTTGTAGGCAATGCCTGTACCATTCTCATAGTCGCTGAGCTTCTTGTAGAAGGCCTTAAAAGCCGCATGGCGGACCTCCGTGTCCGGTTCGTACTCATAGTTATCCTCAAAGAGGGAATAGCCCAGAGGGTAGGATTTGCCGCCGGCTTCGAAGTTATCAAACTTCATATCAGCCAGCTTGAGTGTATTGTAGACTTCATAAGGGGTGCCTGTTGTGTGGGCAATGGCAGCCAGGACACGCTCTGCCTCAGGGTGGAGCAGGTGGGGTTTGCTTCTGAGGATCTCCTTAAGATAACCACGGCAGCTGCCGGCTTTCTCAAGGGCTTCCTTTAAGGTTGCCTCACTCTGTTCGGAGATCTCGCTGTTGATGAAACTGAGATCACTGCCCATCATGGCGATGGCATCACCGATTCTGGAAGCCAGTACCATGTTTTCGGTATTATAGTGGTCTACTTCCACAGCAAGCTCTGCATAGTTGCTGAGGAGTGTGGCGATCTCATAGACTTTTCTGTAGGCCTCAAGACAGCTGCAGATGGCATCCGGTGTATTCAGTTTGCCCGGATAAGTCGCTTTGATCTCTGCAGTTAAGGCATTCATCTTGGTAAGATCTGCCTGCAGGTCCTCCTGCGTTGGATAAATGAGGGAAAGGTCCCATGTAAGTTCAAGAGGGACTTCATTTCGCATTAAGAGTTTTTCTGACATTGGATATCTCCTTCGATAAGAAATGGGAGCCATGGGGCTCCCATTTACGCAATAGTCGTATTTTTAGTTTTCAAACATTTCAGCAACCTTCTTCATGTTTTCGATGATTGGCAGATGCTGTGGGCAATGGCCTTCACACTGACCGCACTCGATACACTGGGATGGCTGACCATCATTTTTCTTTTCTGCAAAACGAGCCTTTGCGCGGGAGGCATCGCCGTACTGACACTGGCTGTTGTACATCTTGAAGTATTCAGGGATAGGAATCTTGACAGGACAGCCTTCGACGCAGTAAGCACAGCCTGTACACTGGATCGCGATCGCCTTGTGGATGATATCCACAGCCTTGTCAACGATACCTCTTTCTTCATCGGAGAGTGGTTTAAAGTCCTGCATGAAACTCATGTTGTCGAGAAGCTGTTCTTCGTTGGACATACCGGATAATACCATGAAGACATTTGGACAGCTTGCAGCGAAACGAACCGCCCAGGAAGCCACAGATGCATCCGGTGCGTAGGACTTGAAGAGGCTTTCTGCTTCTTCAGGAATGGAAGCAAGCATACCACCTTTGACAGGCTCCATAACGATGACAGGTTTGTTGTGCTTCTGGCATACTTCCAGACACTTGCGGGACTGGACATTTTCGTCTTCCCAGTCGATGTAGTTGATCTGAAGCTGAACAAACTCCATCTCAGGATGAGCAGTTAAGATCTCGTCCAGAAGTTCTGCGCTGTCATGGAAGGAGAAACCAACCTTACCAACTTTACCTTCTGCTTTTTTCTGAAGCACAAAGCCAAAGGCATCGAACTCTGTTGCAGGTTTCATGTTGCCCTTATCCAGACAGTGGATCAGATAGTAATCGAAATAATCGGTTTTGCATTTCTCACACTGCTCGTTGAAGAAACGCTCAAGGTCACCCTGCTCTTTGGCAAAGAAAATAGGGAGTTTTGTTGCCAGCTGATAGCTGCCGCGTGGATGTCTCTTGACAAGCGCATCGCCAACGACATATTCGCTGACGTGATTGTGATACATATAAGCTGTATCTACATATGTAAAGCCTCTCTCAAGAAAGGTGTCGACCATTCTGCAAACCTGATCAAAATCGATGGATGTTGGATCATCCGCATTCAGGAGAGGGAGACGCATCATACCCATACCTAAGTTTTTCATTCTGTAATTCCTCCGTAGCAAAAAATATTTCATATATAATGCATTTTGTTTCGTACAATCCCTATAGTAGCAGATTTCGTCTGTTTCGTACAGTAGGAGAAGTGTTTTCTCATTGCAGAACAAATGAGAAGCCGGCATGCCTCCTCAGGTTGAGAAAAGAACATACCGGCTCCTATTTTGGGTTGGGATTGAGTATCTTTTTTAGGAATTGATCATGATGCTGATGATCTCTTCATTGGTCTTCTGCATGCCTTCCTTACCCAGACGTCCGATGCTTCGGATGGTGGATTCGATGTCATGCATGACAATGCCATCGCCGCCTTTGAATTCCTGACCGTTCAGATACATCTGGTAACCCAGAATGCCTGCATCAACGGAGGATGCGATCTTGGCCGCACAGGATGCTTTGGCACCGTCGCAGATAATACCGGAGACGATCGCCAGGGCATTGGAGATTGTGTGGATGATGGCTTCATAGTTGCCGCCGCAGAGATAGGCGATACCGGCGCCTGCACCAGCACCGGCGCTGACAGCGCCGCAGTAGGCGGACAGGGTACCAATGCCGCTCTTTTCATGAACAGCGATCAGATTGGAAAGAACAAGGGCACGGTAGAGCTTTTCCTTACCGGTACGGAGTTCTTTGGCATATTCGATCAGTGGAACGGAACAGGTCAGACCCTGGTTTCCGCTGCCGGAATTGATCACAACAGGAAGCTCACAGCCGTTCATTCGGGCATCAGAGCCGGCGGCTGCTTTGGCTTTAGCGCGGTTTCGAACATCACCGCCATAGGTCGCCATCAGAACGGAACCGATGTTGGCACCGTAGTCACCGAGAAGACCTTCCTCGGAGATGGCTGTATTGTAGAGGATCTGCTGATCCAGGACTTTCTTGACATCACGGACATCCACGGAATTGGCAAAGTCCCAGATGCCTTCGATTGTGAGAAGACTTCTGTCGGCTCTGTCTTCGTCCTCAGGATTGTCATCGGACAGTGGTTTGCCGAAGAGAACCTTGCCGTCCTTCTCAAGCAGGACGATGTTGGTGTGTTTGTCTGAGATACGGATCTTGGCATAGTGGTCACCCTCAAAAAGTGTCAGGATGATATCGAAAACAGGACCTTTTTCGATATGCTCGATCTCGATCGGGATCGTCTCAAGGAATTCCACGATGCGTGTGCGTTCTTCATCGGAAACATCGGCAATGACTTCCAGCATACGGGCCGGATCACCGGCAACAATACCGGCAGCAACCGCTGCATCCATACCTTTGAGGTGGCCTGTATTTGGAACAATGACGGATTTGACGTTTTTGATGATACTGCCGCTGACTGCCATATGGATCTTTTCAGGGAGACATCCCAGGAGTTCGCGGGCTTTGGCTGCGGCATAGGCCAGGGCGATCGGTTCGGTACATCCCATGGCAGGAATGAGTTCTTCATGTAAGATCTTGACGTAAGTCTGATAGCGGATCTCGTCTTTTTTCATTGCGTACAGGCTCCTTTTCCTTTTTCCTGTGGATTCAGGAGACCTGACCGGAAGGGTCGGATTGGGCAGAAAGTGTACGAAAGGAAGATATTTTTTGCCCAATCCCAGTGCAGTTTTCGGCACGTGTTGGAGTTGATTCCCGGTTGGTCTCGGAGGAATCGCACGTATTAATATTTGTCTTATCTTTATTGTAAAAGAATGTTATAATTGAGTAAAATAAAATGTTTTTATCAAATGATTTAATTTTTTTAATAACAGAAACAGAGGAGAAGGGCATGGAACTGACTGAACTGAATACCTTTGTGGCGGTGGCACAGGCAGAGAGTTTTTCAAAAGCAGCGGATGTACTGGGATATTCCCAGGCCGCGGTGACAGTGCGTATTAAAAACCTGGAAGAGGAGCTGGGGGTCCGTCTTTTTGACCGACTGGGCAAGCGGATCAGTCTGACTTACCATGGGCAGGAACTCTACGAGCGGGTAGTCCCGATCACCAAGCAGCTCAAAGAGCTGGGGGATTCCCTGCGCCCGAAGACGCAGCTGGATGGCCAGCTGAGGATCGGAACGATCGATTCTCTGACCTCGGCCTTTTTTCCTGAACTGGTACGGACCTTTGTCAGTAAACATCCGGAGGTGACGATCGAGGTGATTACCGATACGCCCCAGTCCCTTATGGAGATGCTCAAGAACAATCGTCTGGATCTGATCTATATGCTGGATGAGCAGGTCCATGAGCCGTGGGCAGCGACCTCCTCAGCGGCCAGGTCCCCGATCCTCTTCGTCGCGGAAGCAGGCCACCCTCTGGCCGATGGCAAGGTCCATGATTTTTCCGAGCTTCTTGAGTATCCACTGGCCCTGACAGAGAAGGATTCCAGTTACCGAAAGGTCCTGGAGAGCATGCTCCATGAAAAAGACATCACCATCAAGCCGAAGTTTTCTTCCAACAACACGGATCTGATCCTGCGCGTGATGAAGGACAGCCGCATGGTGACCTTCCTTCCGAGATACAACGTGATCCCGATGATCAAAGAAGGCCTGCTGGCGGAGATCTATGTACAGGATATCAGGATCGATGTGTGGCGACAGCTTCTATATCATAAGGACAAATGGGTCAGCCCTGAGATGAAGGCTTTTGTGGAACATCTGCTGAAAGAAAGAAAAAATTACAATCAATATTTCATGGAAAATTAAAGAGGCTTATGGGATAATAAGACTGTTGATGCAAAATAAATGGAGAATGTTATGAATATCATCAGAGATTTGGATTTTGACCATAACCCGGACCTTGCCATGTATGTGGGCAACAAGGAGGTTCATCTGCTCAGATATTTCGAGCCGGAACCGGGTATTTTTATAGCTGAAAGCAAAAATGTGATCACATTGGCGCTGCAGCAGGGCTATCAGCCCATGTCTGTGGTAGCGCTGGAGGAAAAGCTTTCCGATACAGAACTCTTTGATAAGATCGGGAATGTGCCGGTCTATGTGGGAAGCCAGAAGGAACTGCAGACCTTCTGTGGTTTCAAGCTGACCGGTGGTCTTTTATGTGCCATGAGACGTAAGAAAACACCGGACTACAGAGAGGTCATCAAGGATGCAAAGCGCATTGTCGTCCTGGAGAGTGTTGTCAACCCAACCAATGTGGGCGCGATCTTCCGATCTGCGGCAGCTCTCGGCATTGATGCCGTGATCTTATCACCGGCCTGTGTGGATCCGCTCTACCGAAGATCTATCCGTGTCAGTGTGGGCAACATCTTCCTGATCCCGTGGGCCTTTATCTGCAGAACGGAGGCAGAGTGGAAGGAAAAGGGCGTTCAGATGCTTCGGGACGCCGGTTTTACGACCGTGGCCATGGCCCTTCGCGAAGACAATGTCAATATTGATGATCCACGACTTAAGAAGGAAGAACGATTAGCCCTGATCATGGGAACCGAAGGGGATGGCCTTGCAGCAAAGACGATCGCCGACTGCGACTATGTGGCCAAGATCCCTATGATGAACGGTGTGGATTCCCTCAATGTATCCGTGGCTGCTTCCCTGGCATTCTGGGAGCTGTGTAAGAAACCTGAAGATTAAAAACAGACTTAAATAAAGGAGACATCAGACAATGGAAAGAAAATATGTTGGCAAAATCAGTGAGTTACCTGAAGCAGAAGGCATGTATGTACCAAACTCATCCAAGAAGGTCGTATTCAGCCCGGACAATTTCTGGCCGGACTATGTGATGCGCTGCTTCACAATCGGTCCTAACGAAGGCTCCAAAACCCCTCATGAGCATGAGTGGCCACACTGGGTAGTGATCTTTGACGGCGAAGGCGTCTTTGCCATCGACGGCACAGAGTACCCTGTGAAGCGCGGTGATTATGTATTTGTACCGGGTAATATTCCACACTACAACTACAATACATCCTCCGAGAACCCATTCTGCTTCCTGTGTATCGTTCCACCGGAAGGCGATGTCAATCCAATGGCAAACAGCTGCTGCGGTTAATACCGGCGGCGTTTGGGCCAGTGGTTGGGGACACAAGACAATCGCATAAAGAAACATGTAAGGGAAAAAGGATTGCTGCGGCAATCCTTTTTTACATATATAACATAATGACATATGCGCAAGACATCAGTCCAAGTGCATATGCATCATTTAGGCTATAATGTTAGTAACGATAACAAAAGGAGTGTTTCCAATGGTAGGTAGTACATTTGAAGAAAGACTGGCTGCGAAGAAAGACGAATTAAAAGAACTTTATATGACACTGTATAATGACAGTGCCATGTTCGATGAACTCTGTGAGCAGATGCGCATTTTCTGTGAGGAGAGAAATGACTCTCTCAAGGCGCTGGATGCAAAGCGTATGGCAGATCCTGCATGGTATAAGAAGAATGACATGCTGGGTATGTGTATCTACATCGATAACTTTGCAGGCAACATGCAGGGGGTTAAAGAGAAGCTTCCATATATGACAGAAACAGGCGTGAACTATATCCATCTGATGCCATTCCTCGATACCGTGGATGGCCGTTCCGATGGTGGTTATGCGGTTGCCAACTTCCGCAAGGTAAAAGAGAACCTGGGCACCATGGAGGACCTGGAGGCTCTGACGGCCAGCTGCAGAGAAAAGGGCATCAGCGTCTGCATGGACTTTGTCATGAACCATACATCTGTGGACCATGAGTGGGCGCAGAGAGCGAAAGCCGGTGAGAAGAAATACATGGATTACTATTTCTTCTATGAGAATTTCGATATCCCTGCAGAGTATGAAAAGACCGTTCCTCAGGTATTCCCGACAACCGCACCGGGCAACTTCTCCTGGTGTGAGGAAAACAAACATTGGGTCATGACGTCCTTTTATCCATATCAGTGGGATCTGAACTACCAGAATCCACAGGTCTTCAATGAGATGACCTACAATTACCTCTTCCTTGCGAATAAGGGTATCGACATTGTCCGTATCGATGCCGTGCCTTATATCTGGAAAGAGCTGGGCACAGACTGCAGAAACCTGCAGACCGTCCATACCATCGTCCGCATGATGCGTCTTGTCGGCGAGGTGGTCTGCCCAAGTGTTATTTTACTGGGCGAAGTCGTGATGGAGCCGGTCAAAGTTGTGCCATACTTTGGCTCTGTAGAGAAACCGGAATGCCACATGCTCTACAATGTCACCACCATGGCAACCATCTGGCACACTGTTGCGACCCGAGATGTGAAACTCTTAAAGAAGCAGCTGGATACCCTCTATGCCCTTCCAAAGGA
Organism: Lachnospiraceae bacterium; assembly: GCA_045641805.1. Classification (GTDB taxonomy): domain Bacteria; phylum Bacillota; class Clostridia; order Lachnospirales; family Lachnospiraceae; genus Coprococcus_A. Next base: position 4,386 of record JAZUHQ010000168.1, on the reverse strand, counting down.
TTACGTTTTCCTCAACTATCTCCGCTGTCACGACGATATCGGCTGGGGCCTGGATTATGCGACACTGGCTATTGAAGGCAAACGGGAAGTGGATCACAAGAACTACCTGAACCAGTACTTCCTCGGCAACCAGGGCGAGAGCAATTCCAGAGGTGAGCTCTATAACTACGATCCTGTCACACAGGATGGCCGTTTCTGTGGTACTACCGCATCCCTCTGCGGTATCGAGAAAGCCGGCTTTGAAGGCAATGAATGGGCCATGGGCAGAGCCATCGATCTGGATATCATGCTCCATGCCTTCATGCTCATGCAGTCCGGTATTCCGATCCTTTACAGCGGTGATGAGATCGGTCAGGTGAATGACTACACTTACAAGGCCGATCCAAACAAGGCAGAGGACTCCAGATATATCCACAGAGGCAAGATGAACTGGGACAATGCTCTTCTTCGAAAAGTGGATGGCACAGTTGAGAAGAGAGTCTATGACCGTATCAAACAGCTGACAGATCTTCGCAAATCCGAGAAGGTCTTTATGGCCGGCGCAGATACATGGACCGTAGAAACTTACGATGAACATACTTTATGTATCGGCAGATACTATGAAGGAGAGAAGATCTATGGTATCTTTAACTTCAGTGAGTTTGACAGTATGGCATGGATCGATGAGGAAGATGGTCTCTATGTCGATCTGATCAGCGGCGATCAGATGGAAGCCAAGGGTGTCATGATGCCTGTCTATGGTTTCAAGCTTCTGAAGAAGATCCGAACGAGTGAGGTATAAAAAATGAGCAAATATGATGTAACCGCTCTTGGCGAGCTTTTAATTGACTTTACAGAATCCGGCTTCAGTGCCCAGGGAAACCCTGTACTGGAGGCCAATCCGGGTGGTGCCCCATGCAACGTTCTGGCCATTTTAGAGAGACTGGGTCACAAGACCGCTTTCATCGGTAAGGTCGGCAAAGATATGTTTGGTGACCAGCTGGAGAAAGCACTGGTTGAGGTCGGCATCAGCACAGAAGGCCTGATCAAGGACCCGGATGTGCATACAACACTGGCATTCGTTCATACTTTCCCGGATGGTGACAGAGATTTCTCCTTCTACCGTAAGCCGGGCGCAGACATGATGCTCTCCGAGGCAGATCTGAACGTGGCCATGATCGAAAACAGCACTGTTTTCCACTTTGGTACCCTGTCCATGACAGATGAAGTCTGCCGAAAGGCCACAAAGAAAGCCCTTGAGATCGCAAAGGCAGCAGGCACTGTGATCACCTTTGATCCAAACCTCCGTGAGCCTCTCTGGCATACACTGGATGAAGCCAAAGAGCAGATCGCCTATGGTATGGGCTGGGCCAACATGCTCAAGATCTCCGATAATGAAATTCAGTGGTTTACAGGCATTGAAGACTACGAAGAAGGTGTCAGAGCCCTTCAGGCAGCCTATCCGAACATCGATCTTCTCCTTGTATCCCTCGGCAAAGAGGGCAGTATGGCTTACTCCAGAAGCAGCAAGACATTTGTGCCTGCTTTTATTCAGCCAAACACCATCGAAACAACCGGTGCCGGCGATACATTCTGTGGCAGTGTGATCCATTACCTGCTGGAGAAAGGTATTGAAAACGGCAAGATTCGTGACCTCTCCGAGACAGAACTTACAGAGATGATCACTTTTGCCAACGCAGCTGCATCCCTGATCACAACAAGAAAGGGTGCCCTCCGTGTGATGCCTTACAGAGAAGAGATCGAGGCACTTCTTAAATAAACGATAAGCATTCATTTAATGATAGAAAGACCGGCAGGAGATGACTGCCGGTCTTTTGTTGTTAATCGGTCCGTGTCCGCTGGGGACAAACAAAACCTTAGACAAAGGGAAGGCCCTGTGTTAAGATAGAATTCGACACGATTCATGACGAGACAAGATTGTAAAGAACCGAGGTGATAAACATGAATCTGTTCAAACAATATGGAGGCCTTCGCAAGGAGATCTACATTCTTTTCCTTGGCAAGATTGTAACTAACATGGGCTCCATGATCTGGCCGGTACTGACCCTGATCCTCAACCAGAAGCTGGGAATGAATGCCACACAGGTGGCACTGATCACGATCGTCAGTGGCGCAGCCGTTATTCCTGCAACCATGATCGGTGGCAAACTGGCAGATAAATATAATAAGAAGACATGTATTGTCATTTGTGATATCGTATCGATCTGTTTCTTTATCATCTGCGGATTTCTGCCGCTGACCTTGTATTCGATCGCCCTTCTGATCTTTGGTTCCTGTTTCCAGCGCATGGAAGAACCGATGTATCAGGCTCTGGTCGCTGATATGACAAGCACCAAAGACAGAGAACGCGCCTATTCCCTTTCTTATCTGGGCGCCAACCTGGGTCTGGTCGCTTCTCCGACGATCGCAGGTCTCCTCTTTGTGAATTACCTGTGGCTGTCCTTCATTATCAGTGGTCTGGCCATTGCCGTCTCCACAGTGCTGATCTTTTTCTTCATGGAAGATATCACACCTGTGAAGGAAGAGGCGCCGGATACGATCTATCAGGAAGCGGATGAAGATGCCAACGTCCTGGATATCTTGAAAGCCAACAAGCTGATCCTGGTCTACATCGTGATCTCCGCCCTCTATTTTGGTGCTTATGGTCAGTATGGTTATCTGATGTCCATCGATATCAGCCGTATCCACGGAGAGACAGGTGCCATGATCTATGGCAGTGTGGCCAGTCTGAACTGTATCGTGGTGGTACTCTTTACACCGCTCTTTACCAACTGGTTTAAACGTTTTTACCTGACGACGAAAAACCTGATGGGTGAATGCCTGCTCCTGATCGGCTATGTGATCTTCCTCGTCTTTTTGGGAAGTATTCCCTTCTATTACGTGGCGATGGTTCTTTTTACCTTTGGTGAGATCTTATCGACCCTGGCCATGGGCCCTTACATGTCCAACCGTATTCCGGCCAGTCACAGAGGCCGTATCAATGGCGTGATGAACGTCGTCCAGAACGTGATCTATGCAGGCGTGATGTATCTGGTGGGCAACCTTTACGACAACATGGGCAATGTGGTGGCCTGGGAATTCATCTTCGGCATTCTGATCGTGACCATTGTGGCCAGTATCGGACTCAAGTTTTGGGATAAAAAAGTATATAGTGAACTTGCTGAGTACAAAACAGCATAGAGAGAAAGAAGACCTGAGCGAGCGCTTGGGTTTTCTTTTTTAACAAGCAAATGAGAATAGCTCCTAAATGAAAATAACTCTCATTGCGGTATTGACAATCATTATCAGTTAACCTATACTAACTGTAGATGTAGAGAGAACAATGCTATATTCATGAATAGATTGAAAAGAGGAAACAGAAATGACACTGAAAGATTTAAAAATCGGCGAAAGTGCACGTATAGAAGTCGTCGGAGGTTCCGGCGCCCTGCGCCAGCATTTCCTGGATATGGGTGTGATTCCCGGGGCAGAAGTGACCGTTGTCAAGTTTGCACCGATGGGAGATCCTATGGAACTTCGTATTCACGGCTATGAACTGACGCTTCGTCTGGATGATGCCGCCCAGATCGATATCACCCGGATCGACGAAGTCAGCAAGAGAGAAATGGTTAAGCAGGACCACCCGCTGGCCCATCCTTATCTGGGTGAATCAGGTATCCATCACGATCAGGAAAATGAGCATCCCCTTCCTGAGGATCATGTGCTGACATTTGCCCTGGTCGGCAACCAGAACTGTGGTAAGACTACCCTGTTCAATCGTCTGACAGGCGCCAACCAGCATGTGGGCAACTTCCCGGGTGTGACTGTGGACCGCAAAGATGGTGCGATCCTGGGACAGGCAAAAACAAGAATCACAGACCTTCCGGGTATTTATTCCCTGTCTCCATACTCTGCAGAGGAGCTGGTTTCCAGAGACTTTGTATTAGGTTCTAAACCGGATGCGATCATCAATATCGTCGATGCGACCAACATCGAAAGAAATCTCTACCTGACCATGCAGCTTCTGGAAATGGGAAGACCAATGGTCGTGGCCCTCAACATGATGGACGAGATGACCGGCAATGGTGGTTCCATCGATGTGAATGCGATGGAAGCGATGCTGGGTGTACCGGTCGTTCCAATCTCGGCCGCCAAGAATCAGGGTGTACAGGAATTGATCTCTCATGCCATGCATGTGGCCCGCTATCAGGAAGTACCGGTCTACATGGACCTCTGTGACAAGCATGCTTATGGTGGTGCCGTCCACCGCTGCATTCACGCCATCGTCCACCTGATCGAGGACCATGCAGAGGCGGCAGATCTGCCGGTCCGTTTTGCGGCAAGCAAAGCGATCGAGGGCGACCCTGCGATCCTTCAGGGCTTGAAGCTTGAGCAGAATGAGTGGGA
>JAZUHQ010000167.1:0-2920 GCA_045641805.1 Lachnospiraceae bacterium | reverse complement strand
CAAGCTTGTCACCGATCCAAAGCTCACCCTGGCTGATATCCTCAAGTCCAGCGATCATACGAAGTGTTGTAGACTTACCACATCCAGATGGACCTACGAAGATGATAAACTCTTTATCTTCGATCTCAAGGTTGAAATCCTTTACTGCGTTGTAACCGTTAGGATAAATTTTATAAATGTGTCTAAGTGATAAACTTGCCATTTGAATAGCTCCCCCTTAATAGTTTAACTTTAATATGTAACTATCTTACATCAAGCAGCCCTTTTGCACCATAGATGGATTACCCAAACTTAATGTTTGATGTTTGTCTAAAATGCGATTTTGCGACATTTCCAATCAGGTTGAACAAGACTATTCACGCTTTTCCTAATTTCATTTGTTCAACTGGTACAGCAGCTAAGCTTATGATTAGTCACTATTCCAAAAATCTTACATGTTATCGAAAAGGTTCACCATCTCGATCGCGGAAAGGGCAACATCATAACCCTTGTTACCAGCCTTTGTGCCGGCTCTCTCGATCGCCTGCTCGATATTGTCTGTTGTCAGAACGCCAAACATAACAGGAAGACCTTCATTTAAGGAAACCTGTGCAATACCCTTGGATACTTCTGCACATACATAGTCATAGTGGGATGTGGAACCCTTGATGACAGCGCCCAGTGCAAGGATAGCATCATACTTGCCGGATTTAGCCATCTTCTGTGCAGCTACAGGAATCTCAAATGCACCTGGTACCCATGCAACATCTACGTTCTCTGTCTCTACGCCATGTCTGATGAGACCATCCATAGCACCACCGAGAAGCTTGGAAACGATAAACTCATTAAAACGTGCACAAACGATACCAACCTTCATACCCTGTTTAGCAACTACTTTACCTTCAATAATGTTCATTTTCATATTCTCCTTTTCGTAAATCTCAATTATTTATAGGGCACTGCCCTTTAAGGATCTTCGCTGATCCCTTATGTTTGATCTGATCAATCTTCCTGTACAGGATAAGTTAAGAGATGCCCCATCTTCTCCTGTTTGGTCAGCAGATAGAAAGCATCATTCTTGCCAAGTTTCATCTGGATCGGAACGCGCTCGATGATCTTCAGATTGTAAGCAGCGAGTCCGTCGATCTTCAGCGGATTGTTTGTCATCATACGCAGTTCGTGAACACCAAGATCTTCAAGGATCTGTGCGCCGATCGTGTAATCACGCATATCTGCAGGGAAGCCCAGCATGATATTGGCTTCGATCGTGTCATAGCCCTGATCCTGAAGTGCATAAGCCTTGATCTTATTGATCAGACCGATACCTCTGCCTTCCTGTCTCAGGTAAACAAGCACGCCTCTGCCCTCTGCCTGAATCATCTGAAGGGCTGTATCCAGCTGTTCACCACAGTCACACTTGGCAGAACCAAAAGCATCACCTGTCAGACACTCGGAGTGTACACGGCCCAGTACTGCCTTACCATCCCCGATCTCGCCTTTGACGAGGGCTACATGGTGTTCGCCTGTCAGTTTATTCTCATAACCGTACATCATGAAATCGCCCCATTTTGTTGGAAGCTTGGCAACCGCTGCTCGCTCTACCAGTTTTTCATGCTCTTTACGGTACTTCTTTAAGGCTGTGATCGTCGTGATCTTGAGCCCATGCTTTTCTGAAAATGCCATCAGCTCGTCTTCATTGGCAAGAACCCCCTGATCATTTAAAACAGCGACACAGACACCTGCATTTTTAAGACCGGCGATCTCAAGAAGATCAACCGTCGCTTCAGTGTGTCCATCCCTCTTAAAGATACCACCCTTCTTAGCAACCAGCGGGAACATATGACCCGGTTTTGTAAAGTCTTCCGGTCTGGCATCCTCAGCGGCTAATTTCATGGCTGTCATAGAGCGATCTGCGGCAGTAATACCAGCAACGGCCTCTTTATAGTCGATAGATTCCGTAAATGCGATCTTATAATTATTGCTGTTCTCTGTCACCATCATATCCAGGTCCAGTTTCTTTGCAATGTCCTGATCGATCGGCATACAGATCAGACCTTTGGCATGGGATGCCATGAAATTGATATTCTCAGGTGTTGCAAATTCTGCAGCACAGATCACATCGCCTTCATTTTCCTCGCCCACATCATCGCGAACCACAACGCAGCGGCCTGCTTTCAGTTCTTCGATGATTTCTTCAATTGTGTTATATTCCTTCATCGGGAATGCCTCCTTCATTGTTTTTATCTTACTTAAATGAAACCGTTTTCCATGAGGAAAGACATGCTCAGACTGCTCTTCTTTGGTTCTTCCTTCACATTCTGGAAGCCCATGAGTCTTTCCACATATTTACCGATCAGATCATTTTCAAGATTGACCGTATCGCCCGGTTTCTTTGTAAGGAGAGTGGTTTCTTCCCCTGTATGCGGAATAACGGATACTTTAAAGCACTCATTATCCACATAGGCCACTGTCAGGCTGATGCCATCAATGGTAATGGAACCCTTCTCAATAATGTATTTAAGGATGCTGATGGATGTATTGATCGTCACCCATACGGCATTGTCTTCTTTTGTCATGTCTGTGATCAGGCCTGTGCCATCCACATGACCGCTGACGATATGGCCACCAAGACGTTTGTCCAGTGTCAGCGCTCTTTCCAGATTGACTCTGCTTCCGGATTTCATGGAAGCAAAATTTGTTCTTCTGACGGTCTCAGCCATGACATCCGCATCATAGCTGTCTCCGCGGATATCTGTGACAGTCAGACAGACACCATTGGTGGCGATACTGTCACCGATCTGAGTGCCTTCCAGGACCTTTTTGGCTTTGACTGTGATCTTGTAGGATACCTTTCCAGGTACCATCTGTTTAATTGTTCCGACTTCTTCAATAATACCGGTAAACATTCGTTATGCCTCCTGTTTATCATTTATCTACATAG
>JAZUHQ010000166.1:0-3686 GCA_045641805.1 Lachnospiraceae bacterium | reverse complement strand
CCTCAGGTGGTGGACTAAAATACACATTAGCAGACAATGCATGAGAGTGCTAATTGGGTCTATAATCTTTAAAAGGAGTGTATATATATGTCAGATATTAAGAAAGAACAGGGTAATTTATCCATTAACAGTGAAAATCTGTTCCCTATTATTAAGAAGTGGCTCTATTCCGACCACGATATCTTCTTCAGAGAGCTGATCTCCAATGGCTGTGACGCAGTCACAAAGGTGAAGAAGCTGGAAGTGATGGGTGAGTATCAGCTTGGGGATGATGAGAAGTTCCGCGTGGAAGTCATCACCAACTCTGAGGACAAGACACTGAAATTCATCGATAACGGTATCGGTATGACAGCAGATGAGGTGAAGGAATACATCACTCAGATTGCTTTCTCCGGTGCGACAGATTTCCTTGAGAAATATAAGGACAAGACAAGCGAGGACCAGATCATCGGTCATTTCGGTCTTGGTTTCTACTCCGCATTCATGGTAGCAGACAGAGTGACGATCGAGACTTTATCCTTCCGTGAAGGTGCTGAGCCTGTTTACTGGGAGTGCGACGGCGAGAGCGAATACAGCATGCAGAGAGGTTCCAGAACAACAAGAGGTACAGAGATCACTCTCTACCTGAACGAGGAAAGCTACGAGTTTTCCAACGAGTACCGTGCAAGAGAAGTCATCAGCAAGTACTGTTCCTTCATGCCGGTTGAGATCTATCTCTCCAAACAGGGTGGTGAGCCTGAGTTTGAGACCGTTGAGAAGGACGACCTTCGCGCAGACGATGTGATCGTTGAGACCATCGTTGAGGATGCCAAGACTGAGGAAAAGGAAAACGAGAATGGCGAGACAGAGACCATCACTGTCACACCAAAGACAGAGAAATACAAGATCGAGAAGCGTCCAATGCTCATGAATGAGCCACATCCACTCTGGACAAAGCATCCAAATGACTGTACAGAGGAGGAATACAAGGACTTCTACAGAACCGTCTTCAACGATTACAAGGAGCCTTTATTCTGGATCCACTTAAATATGGACTATCCATTCAACCTTAAGGGTATCTTATACTTCCCTAAGATCAACATGGAGTACGAGTCCATTGAAGGTACCATCAAGCTTTACAACAATCAGGTCTTCATCGCAGACAACATCAAGGAGGTTATTCCTGAATTCCTCATGCTCCTCAAGGGTGTCATCGACTGTCCGGATCTGCCTCTGAATGTTTCCAGATCTGCTCTTCAGAACGATGGTTTCGTCAAGAAGATCTCCGATTATATCACCAAGAAAGTGGCTGACAGACTGTCCGGCATGTGCAAGACAGATCGCGAGAGCTACGAGAAATACTGGGACGATATCAACCCATTCATCAAGTTTGGTTTCATCAGAGATGACAAGTTCAGTGTCAAGATGAAAGATTACATCATCTACAAGGATCTGAACGGTAAGTATATCTCCCTGGATGATTATCTTGAAGCGGCTAAGGACAAGCATGAAAATCAGGTCTTCTATGTGACAGATGAGCTTCAGCAGTCCCAGTACATCAACATGTTCAAAGAGCAGGAGATGAATGCAGTCATCCTCAAGAATCCGATCGACCAGCCATTCGTATCCAAACTGGAAGCGGAGAAGGAGAATGTGAAGTTCCACCGCATCGATACAGATCTTGCGGATATCTTTAAAGAAGAGACAGATGAAGAGGGCAAGAAAGTCCTTACAGAGAACCAGGAGAAGCTGGCAGGCGTCTTCAGAAGAGCTCTGGGAAATGAAACACTGGCAGTTCAGCTTGAGAAGTTGAAGAATGCGGAAACATCTGCTATGATTACATTATCTGAAGACATGCGTCGTATGCACGACATGATGAAGATGTACGGTATGGATGCACCACAGATTCCGGGTGCTGAAGGCCAGACACTGGTACTCAATGCCAACAACGTACTGGTACAGTACGTACTGAACAACCCTGAGGGTGAGCATGCAGAGCTCTTCTGCCAGCAGATCTTTGATCTTGCTTATCTAGCCCATGCTCAGCTGGATTCAGAGGGCATGACAAAGTTTATTGCAAGAAGTAATGAGATCATGAAACTTCTCGCCAGATAAGAATGGGAAAAAAAGCAGGACTCTTGATAAACGAACTGAATAGTGGAAAACATGATTCTGTTTTGAGATCACTTTATGCTGAAAGCACAGATAAAGCGCGCCAGCGCTATATCTGTGCTCTTAGTGCGTATATCGAATATTTTGGGGACCATGAGGTTCAGATATTCAGTGCGCCGGGCAGAACAGAGATCTGCGGCAATCACACGGATCAACAGCATGGCAGAGCCCTGGCGGCGGCTGTTTCCATGGACGCCATCGCCGTTGCCGGCCTGGCTAAAGAAAACCGTATGCTGGTTCGTTCCGATGGTTACAAGCGTGCAGCCATCATCAAGACCTGGCAGCTCAGTCCTATGTCCTATGACCATGGCGCTTCCCAGGGACTGATCCGTGGTGTGGCGTCTTACCTGAAAAAGAATGGCTATAAGATCGGTGGTTTCAATGTCTATGTGACCAGTGATGTGATCCGCGGTTCCGGTCTTTCATCTTCCGCAGCATTTGAAGTCCTGATCGGTACGGTCATCAATGGCCTCTTTAACCGGATGGCCATCCCTGCTGTTGAGATTGCCAAAGCGGCACAGTATGCGGAGAATGTCTATTTCGGAAAGCCATGTGGATTGCTTGATCAGATGGCCAGCAGTATGGGCGGCATGATCCATGTGGATTTTGAAAACAATGAAGAGCCTGCTTTTGAGAAGATCGAAGATCTGTCCATGCTGGATGATTACACCATGTGTATTACTGATACCAAGGGCTCCCATTCCAGACTGACGGACGAGTTTTCGTCCATCCCGAATGAGATGCAGCAGGTGGCCGGTATGTTCGGATGCGATTATCTCCGTGAGGTGACACCGCTTGATTTCTACAACCGACTGACACAGATCAGGGAGACACTGGGAGACCGTGCAGCCCTTCGTGCCATTCATTTCTTTACAGAAGATGACCGCGTCGAGCGTATGCTTGGGGCGATCAAAGATAAAAATACGGATGCTTTCCTGAAAACAGTCCGCGCATCCGGTGATTCTTCTTTCAAATATCTCCAAAATGTCTACGCACCGGAAAGGCCGGCCTTTCAGCCTCTATCGCTGGCCTTGGCTGTCAGCGACCAGATCCTTCAGGGAGAAGGGGCGGCAAGAGTCCACGGCGGTGGTTTTGCCGGTACCATTCAGGCCTATGTCCCTCATGAAAAGGTGGCGGTTTATAAGCAGGCCATGGATCTTGTCTTCGGTCAGGATGCCTGTCATGAGATCAGGATCCGTCCGCAGGGCAGTGTGAGAGTCATCTAAGTGATTAAAGAGAGATCCACAAAGAGAGAACCAGGTATGATATCGACATATGTATAAGCGTAGCTTTACATATGTCGATATCATACCTGGTTCTCTGCTAGTTAGCCGTTTCTTTATAGGTTGTCACTGCCTTAGAGTCTATAGAAGGCTTCGATGACTCTGGCCAGTGCGACCTGATCATCTTTACCCATCATTTCTTCCATGGCCTCGGTCACGTAGCGATATTTCAATGCAAGGCTCTGGTAGATGCACAGTACCACGTCGCCCATGGTTTCGGGCACCTTCAGACCGGCATTTTTGCAGAAATCC
>JAZUHQ010000165.1:0-2468 GCA_045641805.1 Lachnospiraceae bacterium | reverse complement strand
TCCGCGGGAAAGTCACCGAGGGAGTACAGAAAGGACAGAGTACTATGATCAGAGAGATCGTTAAAGACCCGTTATTTTTATCCAGACCGTCTACAGATGCCACCATTATGGACCATCAGGTCATTGTGGATCTCAAGGACACCCTGGAAGCAAACAAAGCGGGCTGCGTCGGCATGGCCGCCAACATGATCGGTGTGACTAAGAGGATCATCATTGCCGATAATATGGGCCTTCCCATGATCATGATCAATCCTGTGATCCTGGAAAAGACCGGTCCCTATGAGACGGAGGAAGGATGCCTTTCCTTGAGCGGTGTTCGAAAGACTACCCGCTATCGCTCTATCAAGGTGCAGTTTCTGAATGAGGCTTATCAGAAGAGGATCAAGACCTTTGATGGCTGGACAGCCCAGATCATCCAGCATGAGATCGATCATCTCTTTGGCATTCTGATCTGATAATAAAAGAGGGGCACGAAGGAGTATAAAACGATGCAATTATTTGTAAGAGATAAGAAATTCTATAAGACTCTGGCTGCGTTTGCCATTCCCATTGCGGCTCAGCAGCTGATCACCGTGGGCGTGAACATGGCGGATAACATCATGCTGGGTCAGTTGGGCGAGGTTGCCATGAGCGGTGCCACGTTGGCAAATAACTTTATCGGTATCTATCAGATCATGTGTATGGGTCTTGGTATGGGTGCGTCGGTCCTGGTCAGCCGGTTCTTCGGTATGAAGGATCAGACCAGCATGAAAAAGGCGGTCAATGTCATGTTCCGTCTGGAGTTTGTGTTTGCCACACTCTTTAGTATCGTGACGGCCCTGATGCCGGCCTTGATCATGAAGATCTACACACCGGAAGAGGAGGTCATCTCTGCGGGTGTGGGCTATCTGCTGATCTCTATTCCCTGTTACTATCTGAATGGATATGCACTGACCACATCGTTGATGCTCCGGAGCGTAGGCAAGGCCAATATCCCTCTGTATTCCTCCATTGCCTCTTTCTTTATCAACATTTTCTTCAACTGGGTGTTGATCTTCGGACATCTGGGATTCCCCGAGATGGGCGTCAACGGTGCTGCGCTGGGAACCCTGATCGCCCGCGTGGTGGAGTTCTCCGTGACCATGGGCTTTTTGTTCTTCAAGGATACCAACATCCATATCCGTATCAAAGATCTCACCATGAAGGTAAGAGATTTGATCCCGGAATATATCCGTATCTCGATCCCTGTCCTTATCAGTGATACACTGCTTGGTCTTGGTAACTCTGCCATCGCTATTGTCATGGGTCACATCGGTGCGATCTTTGTCGCAGCCAACGCGATCACCACTATCACCATGCAGATGGCTACGGTCGTTATGCAGGGTATCTCTCAGGCCAGCTGTACGATCACCGGTATTACACTGGGAGAGGGGGATGTGAAAAAAGCCCAGGCACAGGGGGTTACCTTTGCAACACTGGGATTTCTGATCGGAGGGATCGGCTGCGTGCTGATCCTGGCACTGAAAAATGTCATTATCGGTGCGTACAATATTACGCCGGAGACCAACGCTCTGGCCAATGAACTGATGGAGGCCGTCGCCTTTGTCATCTGGTTCCAGGCAGCAAACTCCATTCTGACTAAGGGTACCTTAAGAGGCGGTGGAGATACGAAATTCCTGATGGTCTTCGATATCATCTTCCTGTGGCTGTGCAGTATCCCCCTGGGTGCTCTAGCCGGACTGGTATGGCACTGGAGCGGTTTCTGGACCTACATGATGCTGAAGATCGATCAGTTCTTAAAGTGCATCATCTGTCTGTTCCGCCTGCGATCCGGAAAATGGATCAAGAAGATCTCCAAAGCGTAAGTAAATATTCTGTTTTTTGTTCAAGCGGAATGACTCTTTTGTCCGCTTGCAACTGCACTATATTATATTGTTGAAAAAATATCAAATATGTACGAATATGTACAAAGGAAGAATATATCGGAAATTGGTCAGTATGCTGGCTCAATCTCGAAGGGTGTGATAGAATAAAAAATGATTTGTAAAAGCATATGTAATATGCGAATGTAGACAATATATCCCTGATAGCAGAGCGTAAAAGCTATTACGAGATTTGTATTCTGCACTACCTTGATAAAAATGAGGAGAAGACTAAAATGAAACGATTATTGGAAAAACATCCCATCCTCGGTGGAGTGGTTGTCATTATTCTGACATCACTGTTTTGCGATCTTTTTCCGGCTGTTCTGGCAGTTCCTGTGGTGAAATTCATCGTTATGCCTTTAGTTCCCAGTCTGCCTAACGAAGCAGAAGCTTTGGCACCGATCATCACTCAGTTTTCGACGGTTGTAACGCCTATATGCGCCATCTTCTGTGCGATCATCTTTACCCGCAAACTTCGAAAGAATGGCTACAATGGCCCGGTGAAGTTCTTTAATGATCCCGACCGGGAAATGTGGATCATGGTTGTCATCTATTTGATCCTCT
>JAZUHQ010000164.1:0-3089 GCA_045641805.1 Lachnospiraceae bacterium | reverse complement strand
TGACCGATTCTTTTTTCAGGACTCATACATTCAGAGTCTCTTCTATCATATTCCAAAAATCCTGTTGGTTTACCCATTCTGTCATTCCTCCTATTTATTCTCAATACTTACGTAAAAACTTTCGATCTGGGCCTCACTCATACTCATACCGCGCTCGATAAAGGATTCAGTGAGTTCCATCATCTTCTTATAGTCTGTTGGAATGATCTTCTTGAATTTAGGCAGGATCTCTTCAAAGTGTGCCAGAAGTTCCTCAGCTTTTTTGGAGCCTGTGTAAGCAGCATGCTTTGCAATGAGATCTTTCAGTTCTCTCTTATCTGCCTTATAGGTTACCTTCTCCATAAGGACCATTTCCTTATTCAGGTTTCTGTATAAGCTGTTGTTTTCATCCAGAACATAAGCGACACCGCCGCTCATACCAGCCGCAAAGTTCTTGCCGACAGGGCCTAAGATAACAGCGACACCACCGGTCATGTATTCACAGCCGTGCTCACCGACACCTTCAACAACCGTTCTGGCACCTGAGTTACGTACACAGAAACGCTCGCCTGCAAGGCCGGCAACATAAGCTTCACCACTGGTTGCACCATAGAATGCAACGTTACCGATGATCATGTTCTTCTCAGCATCGTATGCGGCATCCTTTGGTGCTTTGATGATCAGCTTACCACCGGAAAGACCCTTACCAAAGTAGTCGTTGGAGTCACCGGTCAGGTCTAAAGTCAGACCCTTAGGAATAAAGGCACCAAAGCTCTGTCCGCCTGCACCGTGGCAATCGATCACGATCGTATCTTCAGGAAGGCCTTCATGATGGGCTCTTGTGATCTCTGTACCGATCAGTGTACCGAAAGCACGGTCGATATTGGTCAGTTCTGTATGAATATATGTCTTCTCACCGGCAGCAATGCGGCTCATGAGCTCGCTGCTCTCTGTGAGCATCTTCTGATCTTTCTTTGTTGTTGCGATTTCCTGGCTGATCAGGTCCACACCATTTGCATAGTGAATATTCAGTGGCTCACCGATCATGCCTTCAAGCTCGATCTGAGCAGCAGTACCCTTGAGACCGCCGCGTTTACAGATCAGATCTGTACGGCCCACGAGTTCGTCCACTGTATGGACGCCAAGTTTAGCCATGTATTCACGGAGTTCTTCAGCGATAAAGCGCATGAAGTTCTCAACATACTCAGGCTTACCGGCAAAACGCTTACGAAGCTGAGGATTCTGTGTAGCAATACCCATCGGACATGTATCCAGGTTGCAGACACGCATCATGACACAGCCCAGTGTTACCAGCGGCGCTGTGGCAAAACCAAACTCCTCTGCACCGAGAATGGCTGCGATCGCAACATCACGGCCGCTCATCAGCTTACCATCTGTCTCAATCACAACTTTGTCACGAAGACCATTCATGACAAGTGTCTGATGGGTCTCCGCTAGACCGAGCTCCCAAGGAAGACCGGCATTGTGAATGGAACTGATTGGGGCAGCACCTGTACCGCCGTCGTAACCGGAGATCAGGACAACATTGGCACCGGCCTTTGCAACACCGGCAGCAATGGTACCGACGCCTGCTTCGGAAACAAGTTTAACGGAGATGCGGGCTCTGTTATTGGCATTCTTTAAATCATAGATCAGCTGAGCCAGATCTTCGATGGAATAAATATCATGGTGTGGTGGTGGGGAGATCAGGCTGACACCAGGTGTACTGTGTCTTGTCTTCGCTACCCATGGGTATACTTTCTTGCCAGGCAGATGGCCGCCTTCACCTGGTTTTGCGCCCTGAGCCATCTTGATCTGGATCTCCTGGGCACTTGTAAGGTAACGGCTCGTAACACCAAATCGGCCGCTGGCTACCTGTTTGATAGCAGAACTTCTGTCATTGGCTGTGCCGGCACTCTCAAGACGCTCATCACTCTCGCCGCCCTCACCACTGTTGGACTTACCATGCAGACGGTTCATAGCGACTGCCAGTGCTTCATGCGCTTCCTCGGAGATGGAACCGTAGGACATGGCACCTGTCTTGAAACGAGTCACGATGCTGTCTACGCTCTCAACTTCATCGAGTGCGATTCCCTGCTCAGGGAACTTGAAATCCAGAAGGCTTCGGATATAGCCTGTGGACTCTGTATCGATCATGGATGTATAAGTCTTGAACTTCTCATAATCGCCTTCTCTTGTAGCCATCTGAAGCATATGGATGGCCTGTGGGGAATAACGATGCTGCTCACCCTGTGCACGCATCTTATGACGTCCAAGGGAATCCAGTGTCAGGTCTGTGGAAAGACCCAGTGGATCAAAGGCCTTGGAATGCTGTTTATCTGTATTTCGTGCGATATCTTCGATTGTGATACCGCCGATTCTTGAAACAGTACCTGTAAAGTACTTGTCAATAACACTCTCGGAAATACCAAGGGCCTCGAAAATACGGCTGCCCTGGTAGGACTGCATGGTGGAAATACCCATCTTGGAAGCGATCTTAACGATACCGGAAATTACGGCATCATCATAATCCTTCACAGCCATGTAGTAGTCTTTGTTCATCTCACCATCACTGATCAGACGGTTGATAGTTGCATGGGCCAGATATGGGTTAACGGCACAAGCACCATAGCCTAAAAGGGCCGCAAAGTGATGAACGGCTCTTGGCTCACCGGACTCGATGATCAGGGACATGGCCATACATTTCTTAGTATTTACCAGATGGTTATGAACCGCTGCCACACCAAGAAGGGATGGAATAGCCACATGGTTCTCATCCACACCTCTGTCAGAGAGGATCAGAATGTTGGCACCATCTTTGTATGCTCTGTCTACAGCCACAAAGAGATGTTCAATGGCACGCTCCAGTGGTGTGCTCTTGTAGTACAGCATGGAAACACGCTCTACCTTGAGGCCTTCTTTCTTCATACTGGCGATCTTCATGAGGTCAAGATCAGATAAGATAGGATTTCTGATCTTGAGGACATGGCAGTTCTCAGCCTTCTCAGAAAGCAGGTCACCGTTCTTACCAAGGTAAACGGTCGTTGCTGTGACAATCTTCTCACGGACAGCATCGATCGGAGGGTTTGTTACCTGAGCGAACATCTGCT
>JAZUHQ010000163.1:0-2054 GCA_045641805.1 Lachnospiraceae bacterium | reverse complement strand
CTTTCGAGTATGCACGTATGTATGCCTTCTGCGTCATCGTGCTGGGTGCGCTTCCGACCATTCTCACGAACGTTCTTTCCAATCTTGTCAGAAGTATCGGCGAGTCCAAAAAAGCCGGATTTGGAATTACCTTCGGTGGCTGCATCAACATGGTCCTCGATCCGCTCTTCATGTTTGTCCTTCTGCCTCGTGGTTATGAGATCCTTGGCGCAGGTATTGCCACATTTCTGTCCAACTGTATTTCCTGCGGTTACTTTATCATTGTGATCGCAAAGCTTGGAAAAGGTGCGGTATTGGGCCTTCAGACCCCATCCCTGCTGCCGGAAAATGAGAGCCTGAGAAAGATCTTCGCGATCGGTATTCCATCCGCGGTGGCCACCTTGCTCTTTGATATAGACTACATCGTGATCGATAAACTCATGGCAGGTTATCACGATATCGCACTGGCAGCCGTCGGTATTGTCCTGAAAGCAGAGCGTCTTCCGCTCAACGTAGGTATCGGTATCTGTCAGGGTATGGTACCGATGGTGGCCTACAACTATGCGGCAGGAAACTATGAGCGCATGCACAAGATCAGCCGTTTCTCACTCATGTGCGGTGTGGTCTTTGCCCTTCTGTCCATTGGCATGTATGAGCTGTGTGCACCACAGATCATGCGTATCTTCATCAATAATGCTGAGACAGTGGCACTGGGTACCCGCTTCCTTAGAATCCGCTCTCTGGCAACCGTGCTCATGTTTATGAGTTTTTACCATGTCCATCTCTTCAATGGTTACGGAAGAGGCGGAGAAGCCTTATTCCTTGGTGTGGTCCGCTGGGCTGTCTTTAACATCCCAATGCTGTTTATCTTAAACACAGTCATGGGTATGTATGGCGTCGTTCTCTCCCAGTTTGTGGCGGATGTGCTGACAGTGGCAGTATCCCTCTATGTCCACCACCGATATGTGACCCGCCATCTGAAGATTCAGGAGAATGCTTAAGAGAAGTAAAGCTCAATGATGATAGAATCTACGAAAGGAAGAATTTCCAGAATAGCTGTTCTTTATAGATCATAGATGATCAATACTAGAAAAAAAGAGAAGGAGAAGTTCCTGTGTGGGAGCTTCTCCTTCTCTTTTGTAACATCTTTTGGTTTTACAGTTGATAGAAATCCATGATGTATTTGTTGGCCAGTTCCATGGATTTGGGATCCTGGAAACGGTGGTTGGCTTTCTCGATCGGAATCAGTTCAAGGATGTTGTCATCACAGAAGGATTCGACCATCTCATAAGGCACCACATCATCCTTGGTGCCATGAATGACAAGCATGTCATCCGTAAAGTCAGAGTAATCATTTTGACGGATATCTGACTGCTGAAGTTCTTCGAGAAAAGACAGGGTCACTTCCACCTTGCGGTCGAAACCGACGGTGGCGGCTTTGCCTTTCTGAAGTTTTTCCATGTCGCCGTTACGCATAATGGAACCTGTCAGAAGGTCATGCATACCGATAGCAGGACAGCGAAGCGCAATCTTTCTAAATGGATTGCTCTTCTCATGGATATATTTCAGAAGAACATAGGCACCGAAACTGGTGCCGTAAGCATAGATCTCTTCCGTGCGGTACTGAGAGTGAATATAGTCAATGACCATCTCAAAGTAGGTCATGCAGTCCTGAAGCTGTACCTTCTTTTTGACATCGGTGCCATGGCATGGCCAGTCAAAGGTGAGGACGGCGGTTGTTTTGGTTTTGGATAAGACCTTGGCTGCAAACTTTTCACAGGCGCCGTTATCCTTATGGCCTGCGAAGCCATAATAGAAAACAATCACTTTTTTGATCTCAGGGAGCTTGTTGAAGTAGAGTTTACAGAAGATGTTATGCCCATTTGCATTGATTTCAAAATAGCGCTGCATCATTGTCTAGTGTTTTCTTTTCTTTTTAGTGTAATGGTTGGATTTGACTTTGGGTAGGTTTTGGTAGCTGGTTTCCTTAGGTGGTTTCAGTGCCTGATAACCACGGCTGATGGTGACACCCCCGATACCACCCATGATGCCATAGATCAGTGGATGAACATCGG
>JAZUHQ010000162.1:0-5179 GCA_045641805.1 Lachnospiraceae bacterium | reverse complement strand
ATCTCCATGGCCTTTTCAGAGATGATGGCCTGCTCAATATATTCTCTTGGGTACTGAGCCTCAAACTGTGCAAGCGCTTCTTCACCCACATAGCCATTCTCTTCTGCAAACTTTGCAAAGCCTTCCTTATAAACGTCATCTGTCATTTCAAAGCCTTCCGCTTTGACAATGGCAGCCAGCATCATAGTGATCTCGGAAGCTTCACGGCCGTAGTTGTCTGCATCCTCCATAAAGGCTTCTTCTGTTGTGTTCATGTAAGTTGCAAGGAAGTCAGCCAGTTCAAGACCTGAGTACTGTGCATAGGACTTGTAGTAGTTCAGGTAGTAGTTGGTGTTCTGAGCAACCAGTTCTTCAGGATATGTGTTAAATGTGGTTGTTGCCAGCACCTTTTCAAGAAGCTCATTTTCCATAGAGGACTGTGCCTGCTGCTCTGCAGTCTCTTCAAGTGCCTGACGTGCCCATTTCTTAAAGTCCTTCTTTGTCTTTACATTTTCGATGCCAAGGCTCGCAACCAGTTCATCTGTGAACTCAGGAACAATCTTCTCACCCTGAATATAGTTGATCTTGCAGTTAAAGACAACAGCAACACCAGCAAGATCTGCATTACCATAATTCTCAGGGAATGTGAGATCGAGTGCCACTTCATCACCAGGCTTAGAACCGATCAGGCCTTCCTCAAAACCAGGAATAAACTGTCCGGAACCAATGGTCAAAAACTGACCCTGAGCAGTACCGCCCTGGAAAGCCTCGCCATCACGGAGACCTTCATAGTCAAGGCAGATGGTATCGCCCTCTTCGACAGCACGATCTGTGATCTGCTCCGGTTTAGCCTGTGACTCCAGCATCTGTTTGACATACTCATCCACCTGCTCGTCAGTGATGGTTGTATCAACGATCGTATAAGTCAGATTTTTATAAACGCCCAGCTCCAGCATAGACTCAACGTCAAACTGATGCGCATAGACCTGTGGCGCAGCCTCTTCTGTTTCAGCTGCAGTTTCTGTCTGAGCCGCCTCTGTCTCAGGTGTACTGCTTGCAGAAGAAGAACAAGCGGCCATGGAAAGTACCATGCCTGCGCAAAGTACGAATGTCATCGCTTTTTTCATAATTAAGATCCTTTCTGAATAGTCTACTTGTAATCACACTAAAAGGCCTGTTATCCTTCGATAACAGACCTTTTTACTTATATCATATCCTATATAAAAAGAAAAGATTTTTCACACATAATTCACAGCTTAGTCCGGGAATACCATAACCTTGCCTTCCACCTCGGCGCCATAGCAGAACTCCAGCTTTTCAGGGATCACCTTACCCTGTGTGGCTTCTGTCACTTTCTTCTCGAACATCCCCAGGTCATCTTCCGGAACGAGGAGGATCATCTCCACCTTATCCGTGTAGATCGTATCCAGGATCATGATGGACATCTGACCTGCAATGTACTGGAGCTTTCCAAGGAGTGTATAATCCGCTTCAATGCGGATCTTTCTGCACAGATACTTCTCGATGACCACGCATTCCTCAAGGCCGGCCTGAACTGCCTGTGAATAGGCGCGCACAAGACCACCCGTACCCAGTAAGGTACCGCCAAAATATCTGGTCACGACAGCGATGGTGTTTTTAAGGCCTCTTCCGAGAAGGACATCCAGCATCGGTTTGCCTGCTGTCTGTGCCGGTTCACCATCATCACTGCATCTGGACATTTCCTGATCCAGACCGATCACAAAGGCATGACAGTTATGTCTGGCATCCCAGTATTCTTTTCTGATTGCTTCTATAAAAAGGAGGGCTTCTTCTTCAGATTCCACATGTTCAATGTGCGCAATAAAGCGGGATTTCTTCTCAACGATCTCCCCTTCTCCGCCCCTGTATACGGTTTTATATCTTTTCAGTTTCTGTGCCATGCTTTTCTCCCGTGATTTTTCTCAAGATTTCATGGAAAGTATACCAAATCCTCTGATAGATGACAAGTCTGATACCATTTCCAAAGGATCCTGAGGAAGTCAGCGTAAGATTTCCTTAAGAAAATAACCCTTTATTTCATATAGTACATTTGCTATAATGGGAAGATAAGGAGTTAAATAGTATGAATTACAGCAGACATCATACTGATAAAAGACGAAGACAGATCCGCTCCAGTGCTGCTAAATCCAAGAAAAAGATAGGTTTTAATATATTCAGGGCAATCATCATTTGCGTGCTTCTCGTTGCCGGTATCGGCATGGCAGCAGGCATCGGCAGTTTCAAAGGCATTATCGACAGTGCCCCCGAAATCTCCGCCAGCGATGTTATGCCTAGCAAGTTAAAATCTGTGATGTACTATCCGGATGGCACAGAGGCTGTCGAACTCGTCGGTGCGCAGTCCAACCGTACCATGGTTACCATCGACGAATTACCAAAGTGTGTTTACGAATCCTTTATTGCGATCGAGGATAACCGTTTCTTCGAGCATAACGGTATCGACCCTAAAGGTATCATCCGAGCACTCTTTGTCGGTGTCTCCCATGGTGGTGACTTCTCACAGGGTGCCAGTACCATTACTCAGCAGCTGATCAAGCTGACCATCTTCGATGGTGGTGCCGAAAGTGATACGATCCAGCGATTCAAGCGTAAATTCCAGGAATGGTTCCTTGCCGTTCAGCTTGAAAAAGAGATGAGCAAAGAGCAGATCATGGAAGCTTACCTGAACACCATCAACCTTGGCCGTGGTGCTTACGGTATCCAGGCAGCCGCAGAACGTTATTTTGACAAACCGGCTTCCGAACTGACTATTTCCGAAAGTGCTGTTCTTGCAGCCATCGCACAGTCACCAACTTACAACAACCCTATTGATGGTAAGAAAGTCAATAAGGAACGTCGTGAGAAGATCTTAAACAACATGCTTTCCATGGGCTTCATTACAGAGAAGCAGTACAAGAAAGCCATGAAGGATAAGGTTTATTCCAGAATCAATGAAGTCAACGAAGTACAGATGGCTCAGGAAACCATCTATACATGGTTTGAAGATGCCTGTATCGATTCTGTACTGAGCGACCTTCAGACAAAGCTGGGTTACACTTCTTCCGAAGCCTACAACCTGCTTTACAGTGGTGGTCTTCAGATCTACATGACTCAGAACCGTTACATGCAGGATATCGTTGATCGTTACTACCGTAACGACAGCAACTTTACATCCACAGAGTATTATCTGAACTGGGCACTCTCCTATTATAATTCAGACGGTGTTCAGGAAAACATCGACCAGTACTCTCTTCAGAGTTACTACGGCACATCCAACTGTGACCTTCTCTACTACAGTGAAGCGGAAGCCCGCCAGTCCATTGCCGATTTCGAAGCAGCCAAGGGTATCACAGAAGATGATATCATCGCAGAGTCCTTCAACCTTGTCGTTCAGGCTCAGTCATCCTTCGTTATCATGGACCAGAAGACAGGTTATGTTCTTGCACTCGAAGGCGGTCGTGGTCCTAAGACAACCAACCGAGGCTTCAACCGTGCCACACAGGCAACCCGTCAGCCGGGTTCCGTATTCAAGGTACTTGCCGTATTCCTGCCAGCCCTCGACTCCTGTGGTCTGAACCTGGCTTCCACAAAAGTGGATGAGCCTTACACACCACCAGGATGGGAACACCCGGTTTACAATACCAATGCCAACTCCTATCAGGGTATCTCAACTATCCGTCAGGCGATCACTTACTCCATGAACATTGTTACAACCAAGTTCCTGGTAGAGGATGTTACGACTGAGCTGGCGATTGATTACCTGCAGAACATTGGTTTATCCACCATCAATCCTGTCGATGATGCCTACTATTCACTGGGCCTTGGCGGTATCTCCCGTGGTGTCACAAACCTTGAGCTGACTGCTTCCTACGCAGCCATCGCCAACGGCGGTGTTTATACACAGCCAATCCTTTATTCCAAGATCATTGACAAGGATGGCAACATCCTGATCGATAATGAACCTGAAACACGTACCGTTATGAAACCATCAACCGCTTACCTTCTGACAGACGCCATGAAAGATGTTGTCTCCAGAGGTACAGGTACAGCAGCAAGAATCCGTCAGTGGGGTATTGCACAGGCTGGTAAAACAGGTACCACCAATGAGTGGAAAGACCTGTGGTTTGTTGGTTTCACACCATACTACACAGCAGGCGTATGGCTCGGCTACGATAACAGTGTTCCTATGAGAGGCCGAATCAGTTCTGCTTATGTTGAGCACAAACAGTTATGGGCCAGCATCATGAGTGAGATCCACGAAGGTTATGAGAACAAGGATTTCGAAATGCCTGATGATGTCACAAGAGCCTCTGTATGTTCCTCTTCCGGTCTCCTGGCATCCTACGGATGTTCCACAGTGACCGAGCTGATGGCCACAG
This sequence comes from Lachnospiraceae bacterium, assembly GCA_045641805.1. GTDB lineage: Bacteria > Bacillota > Clostridia > Lachnospirales > Lachnospiraceae > Coprococcus_A. The sequence continues at coordinate 803 of JAZUHQ010000162.1, read as the reverse complement.
AATCTCTTCCAACAGAGTACTGTACCGATCATACACGTATCGCTGTCAGCATCTGTTCCGAGTGTGGCAAGAAGACAACTTCTCTCACACCTGAGGATTATGTGACAACCAAATACTACAGCTCCTTCAACCAGATCCCAACGGACTACTGTGAGCATGTGGAGATCGAAACAGAAGCTCCTGAAGAACCGGAAGAACCGGAAACACCGACTCAGCCTGAAACACCAACCCCTCCTTCCGGAGCAGGTGGTGCCGACAACGGCGGTGGTGCTGATAATGGCGGCGGCGCTGATAACGGCGGTGGTGCCGATTCCGGTGCTGAAACACCTTCCGGCGGCGAAGCTGAAGGCGAATAAAAACGAAATATCAAGGCATACAAAAGGTGCGGGTACATAGTACCCGGACCTCTTTCTTTAAAAGGATCTGATCTTGTCATCCGACTCATCATTTGTCTTTTCAATTTTTAAGATCTTCAGATCGTAGCTGTAGCTGTCATTGACATGAACGGTTACAGTCTCTCCTACCTTGTGTCCCATCATGGCTTTTCCGATCGGGGAATCGATACTCACAAGTCCATTGAGAGCATCCTCACGGATCGTTGTCACAACACGATATGTCTCCTCTTCCTCATCTTCCACAAACCAGACAGTCACAGTATTATTCAGGCCGACTTCATCTTCTTTAGAATCATCGGAGATCACCTTGGCTGTACGCACCATTTTCTCCAGATAACGGATACGGCTCTCGTTTCGATTCTTCTCTCTCTTGGCTGCATAGTATTCGAAGTTTTCACTCAGATCGCC
>JAZUHQ010000161.1:0-2735 GCA_045641805.1 Lachnospiraceae bacterium | reverse complement strand
CCCGGACACGGACGTTCTAATGTAAACATACTATTATATTTTAGTTTGACAAGTATTGTTTGTCAATACCAAAAATAAATTTAATAACTGTGTAATAATCTCCCGATTACTGCTGAACGTATTTAGCCTGAAGATCAGCCAGTGTCTGCTGATAAGCCTGGTTCTGTTTGTCCTGAAGAAGTTCCTTGTCGATCTGCTCTCTTGCTTCTTCGAAGCTTGGAACACTTGCCTCTGTCTTTGCATAAACCTGGATGATATGGTTACCAAACTGTGTCTTAACAGGTCCTACGATCTCGCCGATCTCTGCAGCAAATGCAGCATCCTCGAATTCTTTGACCATCTGTCCTCTGCCAAATGTACCAAGGTCACCGCCCTGTGCTTTGGATGGACATGTGGAATGCTCCTGTGCAGCTTCTTCAAATGTTACCTTGCCTGCCTTGATATCATCAGCGATGGACTGGCACTGGCCAGGACACTCTACTAAGATGTGCTTTGCGCTTACGGACTCAGGCTTTACAAACTCCTGTGCATGATCTGCATAGTAAGCCTTTGCTTCTTCTTCGGATACTGTCACAGCATCGACTACGCTCTGGATCGCGAACTGAGCCAGCATCTCACGAGCGATGTTCTCCATAACAACCTTGTAGCCTTCTGTCTCAGCAATGCCTTTCTCTTCGCCGAGTTTGACAAATAACTGGATGTTGATCAGCTGCTGAAGAACCTGCTGTCTGAAGTATGGGTTGGATGCGTATGCCTTCTGCTCAGGAGGCATCTTCATGATATAAGCATCGATGTCTAAATCTGTAATCTGAACGCCACCTACGGTAGCTAATACGTTCTGTTCACTCATTATTGTATGATCTCCTTATAATGCTTAGATTAATCCGGAAGAGACTGGATATCTCCCCCAAGTTATAACTATAACAAAGGACCCGCATATTTGGAAGTCCCAAAATGTCCAGGTCCCTGTTTTTTATGCCTTTTTATACCTTGAATACGGTTTTATACAATCATCCTTAATCTTTTTATTTCAGTAATCCGACGATCTGGGCAAAGGCCTTCTTGCCTTCCGGTGTGAAGGTCAGTGCAGGGTAAGCATGCATCATGCCTTTCTCGATCGTCATATGGTAAGGAATGCCGGCCTCCTTGCAGGAGATCTCAAACTGCTGTGCTGTCACGCTGAGCACCTCTTCGCTGCCGTAATAGAACCATGTCTCAGGAAGGGCTTTATAATCTCCCTTAAGGCCCGTAAAGAGGTCTTTGGCCTCATAACGATCCTCGCCCCATACTTTCGCATTGGTAGTTAAAAAGTCCGTATAATGGGAATCACGGCGAACATCTCTTGGATCCATACGCACCATATCCGCAAGCAGATCCATGTCATAGACGATCACCTGAGGAGAAATGGCAATGATCTTCTCTGCTGGTTCCAGTGCCAGATCCATCTTTTGGGTCAGGAGGTGCATAACGATACCTAAAGTTGCACCGATGCCGATACCCACGATCGCCACATTGGAAGCACCGTATGTGTCGCTCATCAGCTTATAGCAGGCCATCACGGCATCCAGCATGTCATCGATTGCTTTATCCGGTAAGATCGGATAATAAGGAAGGTAGACATCTCTGCCACTCTGTTTGCCAAGGTTGACTGCCATCTGAAGGTCGCTTTCATCCGGAAGAAGGAGGGCTCCTTCATAGAGATAAAGCAGAGCTTTCTGGCTTCCGCCCTTCTGTGTGATCTTCAGACAGTCACTGCCTTCAGCCAGCTTAACGGCTTCATAGACAGCATCTCTGTTCTTTGGAAGATCAAATTCACGATCCTTGTTCTGTCTGGCTGCTTCCATGTACATATCTGCAGGAATCAGGGCATACAGGTTTTTCTCAATACTGGATCTGAAAAGTCGTTCTGTTAAAAATAATCTTAAACTCATAGCTATATTCCAAGTACCTTTCCAAGACGGATATATAATCCGGTGAAATCATCGACGATCGCTTCCAGTTCTGTGCGTTTGGATTCGGGGATCGCCATCGTGATCGCCATCAGATCCATCAGCGCACGTTCATTCTCATCATAATCCTGATCACATTTGGCAAGTGCGTACAGCTCCATGTAGATCTTCATCTGTGTCTGTGAGTCTGCTAATCTGAAAATCTCCAGTGCAGCATCCGCTTCGATCGGTGCCTGCGCTTCCTCAAGGCCCATTTCTTCTATAAACAATGCAAGGTAGTAAGTCTCTTCTTCCGCAATATTGCCATCGGCCCTGATCATCTCCTGGGCGATGGTCGTAAACGCCTGTTTCTGTTCATCTGAAAGATCATATAAAAACACGGTCGTACCTCCTTCGTGAATCCCTCATATGGAGCATTATACCATAGATGCTCACGGAAATGAAACCATCCCCGAGGAAAAATGAGGCCTGATAGATCCGGGCAAAAAGGAAAAAGCCCCCGCCGTAGGACTCTGCTGCGACGAGGACTCTTTATGCTTCTATTTAGGATTCGAAACAGTTTTTCAATTAGTCAAGTGGGCTGAAGTCGCCTGTGATCTCGATACCGAGTGCTTCGCAAAGCTCTGCGTTGTACTTCCACTCGTTTGTTGGAGGATCTTCAACTGGCATCTCAGCTGGGTTAGCGCCGTTAACAAGGATGTCTGCTGCCATCTCACCTGCGCGGTAACCGATATCATAGAAGTCGATAGATACTGTTGCTACACCACAACCCTTACAGATACCTTC
>JAZUHQ010000160.1:0-3403 GCA_045641805.1 Lachnospiraceae bacterium | reverse complement strand
TGACTCTGGCAACCTCAGCATACAGCGGCACTACGGCAATCACCAGCGCAACCTATCAGTGGGCAAAATATGTGGGCGGCACCTGGACGAACATTTCCGGGGCGACAGCTTCTACGCTGACGGTTTCCGGTGCGGATATCGTGAACATCCAGTCCTACCGTTGCACCATGACCTATTCCAGCAAGACCTACGTGGATGTCATCACGGTGGAGGATAAATCCGATCCTTATGTTTCCGAGATGCTTTCCATCGGTGGCTTCACAGTAAAGAACAATCAGGGAGGCGTTGTTCCTTATGTTATCGTTCGTACCAATCAGAAGGAAGTGGACGAGCTGAAGGGTGTGATCAGTGATACTGCACCGACTTCTCCGAAATCCGGTGACTTCTGGTATAAGATCGATCACTCCGCTAAGTCCGTCACACTGATGAAATACAGCGGTAGTGCCTGGGCAACCGCAACGGAAAAGCAGACCCTGACTTACACCTGGTACGCACAGGATAAAGATGGCAATGCAGTCACTTTTGGCAAGACCGGAAAGGTCATTTATCTGTCCGCTGCCGATATCGACAGTATCATGACACTGCAGTGTGATGTGTCCAACTGATAGGGGGTGATGTGCATGGCACTTTTGACCTCCTGCCAGAATACTTTTCAAAACGTAGCAGCCTATGAACAAGCGGTGGAAGATGTATCTGCTCTGCAGATCCAGGTGCATGAATGCTATTCAGAGATCACCAAAACTTCAGAGCAGATCAACAGTGCAGTGCGTGAAACCTATGTGGCGAAGTCAGAACTGGAAACTTATCAGCAGGACTTTGAGGCAAGCATCACCCAGAGCAGTACTGAGATTCGTATGGATTTCCAGACATCTCTCAATAAACTCTCGGGTGATGTGATCGCCAACCAGAACCTGTTAGAAGAGTATATCCGATTCCGTGGAGCCCTTATCGAGCTGGGCAAGGTTGGTAATGCCTTCACCACGGAGCTTTCCAATGAACAGCTGGCCTTTAAGGAAAACGGTCAGACCATCGCTTATATTTCTAACCAGTCTCTTGTTATTACCAATGCCGAGATCAGATACAAGTTATCCCTCGGTACGGAGAACAGAGGCTGGTTTGACTTTATTCCAAGACAAAACGGTAACCTTTCCATCGTGTGGAGAGGACCTGCTACTTGATTTTTAGCTTAACAAGTGCTATGATAAAACGGACAACAGATGTTAAGGAGAACGAGAAATGAAAGATCTTGTAAAGGCAATTCGTCTTGGAATGGATATGAATCAGGAGCAGTTAGCCCTTGCAATGGGTGTTTCTCCGGTAACTGTAAGCAGGTGGGAAAATGGGAAGGCTGCACCTAGTTTAATGGCGCAGAAACAACTCTATGAACTTTGCCAGAGTAACTCTCTTGATCTTGCGGACTATATTGTGTCCGGGAACGAGAGAAAAACTGATGATGCGATTCTTTACCATGCATCAAGAAAGGGAATTGTGGGAACTATTAAACCAATAAGCAGAAGCAAATGCGATTTTGGTCAAGGGTTCTACATGGGAACGGAAGCGATTCAACCGCTCACCCTGGTATGTAACGAAGACAAACCAAAGTTTTATCAGGTGCAATTGAATTTGAATGGCCTTAAGGTCCTGAATGTTGATATCAATCTTGATTGGGCTATGCTGATTGCATATTTCCGTGGTTACATGGAGGGAGAAGAAGGCAGTGCCCTTTACGAAAAATATGCACACATGGCTGATGGATACGATGTGATTGTTGGCTACATCGCAAACGATCGTATGTACCAGGTACTGACGGATTTCTTTGAAGGTAGAATTACGGATACTGCATTGATCGCCAGCTTATCCGCACTTAAACTTGGTAAGCAGTTCGTGGCAATCACGCAAAAAGCCTGTGATCAGATCACCATTCTTAATGAGAAAACACTTAGTAAACTGGAACTGATGATTTTGCGCGACAGAAGCACGGTTCGAAGAAATGAAGGTATCGCTCTGGCCAGACAAATGGTGATGGAGCACCGCCGAGATGGTCGCTTCTTCGATGAGATCATGAGAGGGGTGGAGGTTTAATGGATAAATCATTACAGCTTTCTCTTTCAGAGATGCAGGCACAGTTATTTGAAATGTCCGGTGAGCTAGGTTATGATAGCGAGAAATTTATAAAAGGCTTCATGAATTCAGACATTGCTAAGGGATTGGATAGCGAGTTCGATTTCATGCATTGGGCTGGAAAAGAATATATTCTGGAACGCATGCAGGATGAAATGCCGGAAGCTTTGGTAAAGGGCGGTAAAGTCTATCATCAAGAAGTTCTTTTCTGGGCTGGATACACCTATAGACAGTGGCATTTCCTTACTGGAGAAACGAGCAAAGAAATCTATAAACAGGCAAGTGCGGCTGCAATGAATACGAATTACTATGGATACCACACGGTTGATGTTAGTGTGGCTATCGATTGGTTTAAAGAGAAAAACAAAAAATAAAGCAGACAAAGGACTTTTGTGGAGTGATTCGCAGAGGTCCTTTTTTCATGCCCAGAAAAGGAGGAAACGATTATGGCAAGCAGCGGATCAATATCCGGCTCTATCAAAGACGGTCATTACGTGGTTCGAGTGGACTGGACGCAGACAAAGGATCTATCTGCAAATACCAGTACCATCGAGGCCAAGATTTATCTGATTAATGACTGGTCTTTAAGCATCAGTGGACGTTCGGATAACACAATCTCTATCGATGGTACAAGCCAGAAGTTCTCTTCTCCGGCGATTTCTTCTACCGGCACACACCTTTTAAATACTGTGACGCAAACAGTCAGTCATGACAGCAACGGTGCAAAGTCGCTGACGATTGACTGTACCTTCTTGATTGCAGCGACGCTGTCTGGTGTGTATTTCAATTCCATCACGGCAACTGCTAACATCACGCTGGATTCCATCGCAAGAGCATCCAGTATCAGTATGAGCACTACCAATATGGGAACGGCTTCTACTATCACGATTACAAGAGCGTCCAGTTCTTTTACCCATACCATTAGTTACAAGTTTGGAACGGCGACAGGAACGATCTGCACGAAGACAACCGATACCTCGGTAATATGGACGCCGCCACAGATCCTGGCAAACCAGATCCCGAATGCTACCTCAGGTACCTGTCCCTTGACCTGCACGACCTATAACGGAACGACAACAATCGGTAGCAAAACGGCGACTGTGACACTTAAGGTTCCAGACAGCGTGAAGCCGACAATCACGAGCTTAACTGCCACAAGGGTGGATGGTACGGTTCCTTCCACCTGGGGTATCTATGTGAGGTCAAAGTCAAAGGCGACGCTTACAATCAACGGAGCAGCAGGAGCGTATGGTTCGACCATTTCTTCTTACAGCATCTCAGG
>JAZUHQ010000159.1:0-3064 GCA_045641805.1 Lachnospiraceae bacterium | reverse complement strand
CATTCATCTGCATGTTCTGGCACGTAATCACTTGTGTAGGTCTTTACGCTATTCCATTATTCATCTAATTGAATAGAACAAACAGAATTAGAATTAAATGATTTAAAATCCGGGTAACCGCTTCTGGCGGCCCCGGATTTTTTTGTTCATAGATTCCGCCTGCGGACTTTGTTCTTTCATCTGGCTTGATGAAGGGGAGAATTTGGTATATACTGTATTGGAGTATGCGCAGGAAGCGCGCATAATGAAAGACGAAAATGCTCGACCCAGGGACCGGAGACGAGTCCTGTATCAGAAAAGGAGAAGTTATGGCTGGGGAGAATAAACAAACCGAAGAGAAAAAGTTAAGATTATATGGACGCTGGCAGGTCTATCTGATCGGTATCCTGGTGCTTCTGGCCGTGCTGATCTATGCACTGGTCCGCAGCCGAAGTGTCTATACAAGCTACCATACCGTGGATATCGTAGAACGAACGGAAGATGCGTCAACTTACTATGAAGTCCTGAAAAAGGGTATGCTCCGATACAGTAAAGACGGTGCCTCTTTTGCAGATAAACATAATAACCTGGTGTGGAATCAGACCTATGAGATGACTTCACCAAGGGCCGTTGTAGATAACAAGTACTTTGCAGTCGGTGATATCGGCGGCAATGATATCTATATTTTTAACAGTTCAGGCGTTGTCGGCAGTGTGATCACGGAAGTGCCGATCCAGGAAATTGGTATTTCCGGTCAGGGTGTCGTGGGCGCTGTCCTGACAGATGCCTCCGCCAGCTTTATCAATTTATATGACAAGGAAGGCAAACAGCTGCTCAGCATTCGTGCGACCCTGGAGAATACCGGTTATCCGCTTGCTTTTGGCATGTCACCGGATGCCCGCCAGATGGTGATCAGCTATTTATACCTTGGTAACGGCAACATCAGCTCCAAGCTCGTTTTCTATGATTTTAGCGATGAGCAGGGGGAACATGTGATGGATGAGATCGTGGTGGAAGGACTCTGCCCGAAGATCTCTTATCTCAGTGATTCCAGAGTGCTTGTGTATGGTGAGAAGGATTTCACCATCTATACGACCAAAGGAACCGTGGAAACATCACAGACCATCGCCTTTGAAGATGAGATCGAGAGTGTCCTGGACCTCAATCAGGAGGCCGGATTCATTTTCAGAAATGCGGATGAAAACGGACGTTACCGTATGGAGATCTACGACATTTCAGGTAAAATGACCCGACAGGTCTATTTTGATTTCGATTACAGAAATGCCTGCTGTACCAACAATGAGATCATCCTCAATAATGAGCATGAAGTGGTGATCTACCAGTATAATGGTAAGAAGAAGTTTGATGGTTCCATGAACGAAGAAGTGGTCTCCGTGATCCCTTCCTGGGAGAACAGAATGTACTGGATCGTGACCCGGCAGGAGCTTGTGGAGATCCGTATCGAATAATCGGAAATGTCTGAAGAGATGGGGGAATAAAGAACAGATGAATCTATTGGATTTTTTATCGGGCTTAAATCCGATGCTGGTGATCGTCCTGCTGATCCTTCTGGTCAACGTGATCATTGGTGTGAAGAACGGATTTTTCAAGACCGTATTTATGACATTTGGCATTGCGATCGCACTGATCGTTTCCGCCTTTTTCTCACCGGCTGTCGGTAATTTCCTGATGGACACCCCGGTTTATTCCGGTATCAGCAGCAGTGTGGAAAAAGCACTCTTTGAGCAGGAAGACGGAAAACACGAATTCATCGCCGACACTGATGCTGCCATCAATGAACTGCCGATCCCGGCAGTGATCAAGCGAAAGCTGATCTCCGGCAACAACTCAGACGGCTATATGAAGCTTAAGGCAGAGAGCTTCCGCATGTATGTGGCCGGTTTCCTGACACTGATGATCTTCAGAGGGGTTACCTTTATCATCGGCTTTGTGGTGGCCCTGGTCCTGCTTCGGATCATTGCCAACTTCTTTGAACTTCTGGCCCACCTGCCGGTGCTCAAGAGTATGAACCGTCTTGCAGGCGGCCTGGTTGGTTTCGCCCATGGTCTGATCACGGTATGGGCATTGTTTATCCTGATCGCTGTTTTCAGCAGCTCAGGTCTTGGACACCTTCTGTATGAGCAGATCAACGCGGTGCTTCCGCTTAGAATTTTATATAATCTGAATCCGGTCATCCTGCTGATCGCAGGTGTTCTGGGTTGATCAGGAGAAGGAAATAGAAAGAACGCTTTTTTCGGAAGAGAAACGCGTTCTTTCTATTTTGTTTTCTTGTGGTATACTGTTACGTAGAAATTGGGTCCACCAGAATGGGACAAGAAGAAACGAGACAGGAGAGAAGACCTATGTTTGAACGGAAACAGGGAATAGAGATGACAGGAGAGCATCTGCTCAGGAATATGCTGCTCTTTGCGTATCCGCTGATCATCTCCAACCTTTTTCAGAGATTATACAATATGGCAGACCAGGTGATCGTCGGCCGTTTTTCCGGCGCCGAGGCGCTGGCAGCGGTGGGAGGCACTGCGCCGGTCGTTTCCCTCTTTACATGGGGACTGATGGGATTTTCCATCGGTGCGGACGTGGTCGTCTCCAAAAGTATCGGTGAGAACGATCGGGACAGAGTCCATGAAGCTGTCCATACGGCCTACGGTCTGGCCTGTATCGCGGGTCTGACAACCGTCCTTCTGGGATTTCTGCTGTCCAGAAGGATTATGGTTGCGATGGGAATTCCTGCCCATATCTTGCCATGGTCCCTTCTCTATATCCGCATTTATTTCCTTGGCCTCTTCTTTACGGTCGTCTATAACTTTGGTGCTGCCATCATCCGCTCGAGCGGAGATGCCAACCGGCCGATGATGTATCTGATGGCCACTGGCTTTATGAACGTGGTCCTCAACCTTCTCTTTGTGGTCGGCTTCCGACTTGGCGTGGCCGGAGTCGCGGTGGCTACGGCGCTGTCTCAGATCACGGCAGCCCTCCTGGTGACCCGGTCCCTGATCAAGGATCAGGGAATGATCCGTCTGGATCTGAGAAAGATTCATCTGAATGGCAAGATCGCCCTTCAGAT
>JAZUHQ010000158.1:0-6432 GCA_045641805.1 Lachnospiraceae bacterium | reverse complement strand
GTTTCAAGTGTTGTCTTCCTAAGACCGCTTGGCATCCGACTTCATCACGGTTCTGGTTATCGCGGTTAAATGGCTTCTGGCCATCTCTTCTCTGACCATCTCTGTTCTGGCCTTCGCGCTTTGGCGCTCCTTCCTTTGGAGCCTGAGGGGCTTTTGGCTGCACTGGTAAAAAGCTTGTGTAATTACCTCTGCTGTCGATGCCGGATACTGTCTTTTCAACAGGTTCTGCAGGCTTCTTTGCAGGCTCTTTGGCTGCTGCTTTGGATTCAGGCTTTGGTGTGTAGTACTTTCTGATCTTCTCTGCTGTCACATCGCCGATCATACTCATATGGCTTTCCACATCAACGCCGTGTCTCTTCAGCGCATAAATAATGTCTCTGCTGCTTTTATTTAATTCCTTTGCCAGTTCGTGTACTCGAATTTTTGACATAGGCTATTACCTCCGTTTATGGTGGGGATCCACTAGTGTGTCTCTCCTGTGTCTATCAGTTTCTTAATTGTATTTGCAAAACCTGCGTCTGTAATCGCTATAGACGCACGATATCCTCTTCCTGTGCAGAGACCCAGGGATTCCTTGTTTCCGTAGAAACAGACCGGAATCTTTCTGTAGTTTCCCATATCTCTGAACTGTTTTTTTGTATTTTCAGAAGCATCCTCCGCAATGATCACAAGATGAGCTTCTCTTTTTTTGATCGCAGTCTCCACGGAAAACTCTCCCGCAGCCACCTTACCGGCTCTTGTCGCCAGTCCGATCATGGATAAGGCTTTATTGTTTTTCAATTGCTTCAAGCTCCTCTTTCAGTTTATTGTAGATCTCGGCCGGGATCTGACATTTGAAGGAGCGCTCAAGACCTTTGGTTTTGATCGCTTTCGCAAGACAAGCCTGTGCATTACAGATATAAGCACCACGTCCGTTCTTTCTTCCGGTCGCATCGATGGTAAACTCATCTTCCGGTGTACGGATCACACGGATCATCTCTTTCTTGCTCTTCATCTCCTGACAGCCGATACACTGTCTCATTGGAACTTTCTTCATATCAATCTCCGATTAATAACCGTAAGCCTGGGATTCGCTCTTGATATCGATCTTGTAGCCTGTCAGTCTTGCTGCAAGTCTTGCGTTCTGGCCATCTTTACCGATTGCAAGAGAAAGCTGATAGTCAGGAACGATAATGGAAGCTTCCTTGAGTTCTACATCAACCTTTACGGAAACAACCTTAGCAGGGCTTAAAGAGTTCTCGATCAGCACTTCAGGATCATCGCTCCATTTGATGATATCGATCTTCTCACCGCAAAGCTCGTTCACGATGGCACCAACACGGGCACCGTTCACGCCGACACATGCACCAACCGGATCAACGTTAGGATCATTGGATGCAACAGCGATCTTTGTTCTGGAACCAGCTTCTCTGGAGATGGACTTGATCTCTACAGGACCGTCATGAATCTCAGGAACCTCTGCTTCAAAAAGTCTCTTAACAAGATCCTTGTGTGTTCTGGAAACAGTCACCTTTGGACCCTTTGTTGTATTCTTAACTTCTACAATGTAGAGTTTGATACGGTCAGTTGGATTAAATACCTCACCTGGAACCTGCTCGTTCTCTGTGAGAACTGCATCAACCTTACCAAGGTTAACGCTGATGTTTCTGCCGTTGTAACGCTGAACGATACCTGTCACGATATCTTTTTCTCTTGCATGATAATCATCGTAAAGGGACTTGCGCTCCTCTTCTCTGATCTTCTGAACAACGACCTGCTTTGCCTTCTGAGCAGCGATACGGCCAAAGTTCTTTGGAATCACTTCGATCGCTACCACATCACCCAGTTCATGCTTAGCATCTCTGATCTTTGCATCGTTGATATCGATCTCAAGATCAGGATCAAGCACATCATCAACAACCGTTTTATCTGCATACACCTTCACTTCACCTGTCTCACGGTTCATGTTAACGCGGATGTTATCTGCTTTACCATACTCATTCTTGCACGCTGCAACGAGTGAGTTTTCAATCGCCTCAAGCAAAATTTCCTTATCGATACCTTTTTCTTTGGAAATCATGTTTAATGCTTCAATTAATTCGCGGCCTTCATTCATTTTTTTCTTTTCCTCCAAATCATTAGATGCTTTTAAAAGAAGAAATCAAGACGGATGCGTGCGATCTCTGATCTCTTAAACTGCATCTCGGATTCATCTTCTAATTCTATAGTAACGGTTTCCTGATCATAAGCTTTAAGCACACCGTAGAACTCTTTTTCCTTATTGATCGCTTTGAAAAGTTTTACCTCGACATCTTTACCGATGCTTCTCGCAAAATCCTTATCCTTCTTCAGCGGTCTGTCAAGTCCTGGTGAACTTACTTCAAGAATGTAATTCTCAGAAATATAATCATGTTCATCCAGAAGATCGCTGAGTGCACGGCTGACAACTTCACAGTCATCTACTGTGATGCCACCCTCTTTATCGACATATGCACGAAGATACCAGTTGGAACCTTCTCTGACCCACTCTACATCTACCAGTTCAAAGTTGTTGGCCTCGATGATCGGCATGATCAGTGCCTCTGTTTTACTTTCATAATCTTTCTTTGCCATTAACTCACTTCCTTTCCGGATTTCTAAACTTTGTCCCAGACACGTACAAAGAGTGGACTTTCGCCCACTCTTTGTTTAATGTCTATATGTTATCCATAGTATTCTAACACTATATTCTGAATTCCGCAATACCTAATTCCCGCCAATATCAAAGAAATTCGGTATTTTACGGCGTTTTTCGACCAGATGATTGTACTGCAGAATGCCATATTCTTTCAGGATCTCATCGGCTTCCTTGCTGTCACGTCCATAATAAGTGCCGCCTTTGGTCTTCACCACATTGCCGGTCACCACAGGATAGTCTGCATTCAGATCCTTCAAAAACTGCTGGTAACCAGTCAGCGATATACCTGCTGCTTCCATCAGACGAAGTCCCAGGAAATTCGCAGAGATCTCCTCCCCAAAGCTTTCAGGAATGTCATAGTTGGCCCACAGGATGTAAGGGACTTCATAACGCTTTTGCTGGCTTTCCAGGCTATCTTCCTTCTCCTGTGAGACCGGTCCCACCAGGTAATCGGCCGGCTGATGATCACCGAACATAAGGATCACGGTCGGTTCATCCTGTCTGCTGAAATAATCGGTCATCTCCTTGAAAGCCTGATCGGAGATGTGAAGGAGTGTCAGATAATACTCAGTCGCGTAGAGATACTTGCCGCTGCCGCCGATCACTTGAACCTGACTCTGGAGATTATCGAACAGCTTCGTGTAGCTGCCATGATTCTGCATGGTCACATCGAAGACAAAGAGTCTCTCGTCTGCTTCCTTGTTCTCATAAAGATCGATGATCTTGCGATAAGTCTCCGCATCACTCACATAGTTTCTGATCAGTTCAGGGGCATGGAAATTTTTAAGGAAGTACATCTCGTCAAATCCGAAATGATCATAGACCACATTTCGGTTCCAGCCGGTTGTATTGTAAGGATGCATGGCGATCGTCCGATAACCGGATGCCCTGAGGTTTCCGGGAATGCTTTCCATCGGCCTTCGGATGTACTGCTGGTAAGCCACACTGCCGACAGGAAGAAAATAGAGGGAATCGCCTGTCAGAAACTCATACTCCGTATTGGCTGTGTTGCCACCCTTGACAGAGGCATACATCCATCCCTTTTGAACATTGTCTGTCATGGCATCGATGTTTGGCATGACCGGGATATTGGTCTCATAATCGCCCAGAATACGAAGATCTGAGAAGGCTTCATTCATGACAACAATGATATTGGGGCGGATCTCGGATCCCGCTTCACTGCCTTTATAGTTGTCAGCGATGGCCATAGCCGAATCCGGACTGTAGCCGCCAGGTTTTTCTATCTTTAAATATCGTGTATTGACCAGAAAGCCCAGCATAAAACCATTGTTTCTGTAAAGGACCTTCGGCGTAAACAAGGTCTGATCAATGTTGTGTTTGGCTGCAGCTTCATCCGTAGAGACGTAGCGGCAAAAGCCGATGAGGACTGCCAGAGAAAGCACACTGCCGATCAGACGGATTCTTTTAAGAGGCACATGAAACTCTACTCTCAGAAGAAGGATCATCATAAAAGCGATGATCATAAGCACATTGAGGGCTTTGACTGAGAGGACATATTCCATGTTGTCGGCCACACTTGCCGCCACCTTCAAAGAATACAGATCCCATGGCAGGATCGGTGAAGATCTGAAGAGGATGATAAAGTAATTGGCCAGACCAAAAAGGGTCGGGATCAGCATACCGATCATGTAACCGGCTGCAAAATAACCGGTGATCATGGTCAGCACAAGAAAGATCAGATAATAAAGGATCACGTTCAGGATCGCCGGTCCCAGACGCATCTCACTGAGCAGATGCGTATAGTTTTCCACTGTCAGAAAGGTCAGAGACGGCCATAACAGAAGGAGGATCACCTGAAGGATCTTATGGAGTTTACGGACCTTTCTGATGGTCAGAAAAGCCAGCAGGATAATGGCCCATGAGAGGATATACCATGGGTTCCAGCCATCCGTTGTTTGGATGCTCCAGAAATAAAAGAGCACCATGAGGACAAACAGGATCACTTCCGTGATCCTGCGCAATATCATTGTTTTTTTCATGATTGTCTCCTAAGACATATCTCCGAAAAGATCCAGCAATGACAGCTGATTGCTCTCCGGAAGATCTCCAAGAATGCCAAGTCTTCCCATGGTATCCAGCACGGAGGAAGAAACCTTGCCTCTCTGTTTGATGTCATCCTTGGAAAGGAATTTTTCGCCTTTAGCTGCGATCGCCAGCTGTTCAGCCGCAATACCACCCATGCCTTCGATGACAGAGAACGGCGGAAGCAGGGTGTGGTCATCGATGATCTGGAATTTTAAGGCATCCGACCTGTAGAGATCGATCGGCTGGAAGTTGAAACCTCTTGCATAAAACTCCTGAACGATCTTCATATCTCTCAATGTATCCTTATCCTTCTGTGAAGGATTGGATGCCGATTTATAGGTTTTGATATGACCATCAATGGCTTCTTTACCCAGGCACATGAGCTCATAGTCGAAAGCAGTCGCTCTGATCGTAAAGAAAGCACAGTAAAAGGCGATCGGCATATGGACCTTAAACCAGGCGATACGCATACCCATCATAACGTAGGCTACCGCATGGGCTTTCGGGAACATATATTTGATCTTTTCGCAGGACCAGATATACCAGTCCGGAACATTGTGGGCGATCATATCCGCTTTCCACTTATCCCAGTTGCCACATTTACCCTTGGCAACGGTGCCCTTACGGACCGCTTCCATGATCTTAAAGGAAGTCTCTGATTCCAATCCCATATGGATGAGGTAGATCATGATATCATCTCGCGTGCAGATCGCCGTGGAAATGACCGCTTTACCTGAACGAATCAGTTCCTGCGCATTGCCCAGCCATACATCGGTACCATGGGCCAGTCCGGCAATACGGACAAGGTCAGAAAAGGCCTTCGGTTTCGTATCTCTGAGCATCTGCATGGCAAACTCTGTACCGAACTCCGGAATCCCCAAGGAACCAAGGTCTGTACCACCCAGGTCTTCTGCCTTACAGCCGAGGGCATCCAGGTTTCTGAAGAGGGATAAGACTTCCTGGTCATCGAGCGGAAGTTTGGTCGCATCGATCTTTGTCAGGTCTTCAAGCATTCGGATCATGGTCGGATCATCATGACCGAGAATGTCGAGTTTCAGAAGGTTATGGTCAATGGAATGGTAATCGAAATGCGTTGTTACGATCTTGGTTGTCTGGTCATTGGCCGGATGCTGGATCGGTGTGAAGCTGTAGATCTCTTCACCGATCGGTACAACGATAATACCACCCGGATGCTGACCGGTCGTGCGGCGGACACCGACGCAGCCACTGGCTGATCGTGCGATCTCACAGGAACGTTTCTTGATCCCCTTCTCCTCAAAATAATGCATAGCGTAGCCGTAGGCAGTCTTATCCGCCAGTGTACCAACGGTACCTGCTCGGAAGGTCTGACCTTTACCGAAAATAACTTCCGTATAGGCATGGGCCTTCGGCTGATACTCACCGGAGAAGTTTAAGTCGATATCCGGCTCCTTATTGCCCTTAAATCCAAGGAAAGTTTCAAACGGGATATCGTGGCCTTCCTTGATCAGCGGATGACCGCAGACAGGACAGACGGCGTCCTTCATATCGCATCCGGACATACCGGAACAGCTCTTGACGTACTCGGAATCAAAGTCCACATAATGGCATTCCGGGCAGAGATAATGGGCCTGCAGTGAGTTAACTTCCGTGATACCGGCCAGGTAGGCAACGAAGGAAGAACCGACGGAACCTCGGGAACCGACCAGATAACCATCTGCCACGGATTTCCATACCAGTTTCTGGGCAAT
>JAZUHQ010000157.1:0-2004 GCA_045641805.1 Lachnospiraceae bacterium | reverse complement strand
AATATCGATACCGGTAATGCCGTCAGGATAACCTTTGCCGTCATAGCGTTCATGGTGGTGTTTGACGATCTGCACGATTTCCTGTGTGTAGTTGGATTTCATAAGGATCCTTGCACCGATCATGGAATGGGCTTTGATCTGCTCAAATTCCTCTTCCGTCAGTTTTCCCTTTTTCAGAAGGATCTCATCACGAATACCCACCTTACCGATATCATGAAGAGCGGCTGCATCCGAGATCATGTCAATGGTCTCCTCTGTCAGTCCCATCTTCTGGCTGATCAGTCTGGACAGACTGCATACACGGTCTGAATGGTAAGCGGTATAGGGGTCTTTGGCCTCCTCCACTGTGATCAGACAGGAAATCAGCTGCTGCAGATTTTCATCCTTTCGGGAACGTCTGTCCCGATGTGCCAGAGACTTGTTTCTGTACATGCTCAGATCCGCATCCATCTTCCAATCCGGAATGGATTTTGGCTGACCATTTGTGTGTACAAGACGGCTCATACCCATCGCTATGGACAAACGGTAGAGGGCCGAACGGTTATAATCATCCTGAAGCTGGGCCATCTTTTCCGCAAACCCATTCTGATCATCGCTCTTTCGGTTACAAAGCACCGCAAACTCATCTCCACCGATTCGATAGCAGAAACTATCTTCCCCAAAGGCTTTAACGATAATTTTCGCTGCGCTTCGGATCAGTTCATCTCCGGCCATATGGCCAAATGTATCATTGATATATTTAAGACCATTGACATCGAACATGTACATCAACCAGACACTTGCCTGGTCACTGCTTTGCGCGATTTCTTTCAGTTTCTCTTCAAAGGCCAGACGGTTATCAAGCCCCGTCAGTGTATCGGTCACTGCTACATCCTTGAGCTGTCTGTTCATCTCTTCCAGCACACTGTTGGTCTGTTCAAGTTCATAAGCAGTCTCTCGAATAAAGGTTGCCATACGCGTCGCCAAAGGCAGACGTGTATAGAGCAGCATTTCATCCATCTCTTCAGAAAGCGTCTCTGTCTTTGGTTTAGGATCGCCCTCTCTCAGCATGGCGATGACCAGTGTCAGGTTATGCTGGTTGATCAGGCCCTGCTCTCTGAGAAATTCACCATGGGAGAAGAATCCCGAACTGGTGGAAACCGACTTGAGTGCACTCAGCTCATAAGCCGGGTTATAGCCGGCCCAGAAGGTCTTTCTGGCCGCGCAGGAAAAGATATGCATGACATCCGGCTGAAAAGCCCGGATCTTAAAGCTCTTTTCATGCACACTGTCTAAAATTGTCTTCGGCTCTCCGTAGGACAGGCGCACAATGGACCCCTCTTCCACGTTGGCAGACATGGTCAGCGAACCATCTGCATTACTGCCGGAGCAGGCACGGATGATGGTTGTATTGTTATGTTCATACATGATCGGAAAATCCAGTGCATTGATAAAGAAATGCCGGTCATTATGAATGTTCAGGTATTTTTTATAGATTTCATAGGCTGGTACACCGCCCAGTTCTTTCAGTACGTTGCCTTCCGCACTTGTCACACGGAAAGTACGTCCGATCGGCTTCCAGCCACTGATCTTACAGGCCTCCACATGGAGCTTTTCTCCTCCCAGGAAGAGGCAGATCAAACCGGCCGAGGAAAATCCCTTTCCGGTGGTATAAATAAAAGAATCCGGACTCGCTATATCCAGGCTGCAGACAATACCACCAAAAACGTGGATGGCAGGATCCAGCCCCTGCAGTGCGTCACAGAGGAAGGAGGTCGAAATCTTTGGCACCGTATAATAGAGTTCCACTGCCTTGACCCATCCTCTGCTTGCCGCTTCTTCTTTAATGATCTCCGCAATCTCGATCGGATCCATCTCATCAAATGAATACTGAAAGATCTCAAACCGAGTCGAAGGATCTTCAAAAATATGGGCTGTAACAGCAAGCGCGCCCGATTTATCTGAATTCACAATATTACCTGAAGTGGAACAAGCCACACAGACTGTTTCCGGAAAACGGCTTTC
>JAZUHQ010000156.1:0-3596 GCA_045641805.1 Lachnospiraceae bacterium | reverse complement strand
CATGATCGTTTTCGTCATGATGCAGGCTGAGCACGAAGACCTGATCCTTCAGAAGGAACGTCTCCGTCAGGACCAGTCCATGTACGACGTTGCGACCGGTCTTTACAATAAGGCGGCCTTCCTGGATACCATCTCCCATCTGAGAAGCCAGGATTATTCCGTGGGCATCATCCGAAGCAATATCAACTGTCTCCGATACACCAATGAGCACTATGGCACGGATGCCGGTGACCAGCTGGTTGCCGTCTACACCAAGACCGTCAAGCGCTTCTTTGATAAACGACAGATCTATCGTCTGTTCGGCGGTACCTTTGTCATTATCGTCCCTAACGTTCCGGAAGAAGAGATCGTTGCCAAACTGGAAGAGATGCGCGCCTATATCGAAAAGTACAATGTGCCATTTGCAGCCAGCGGCTACGCATATGGTTCCACCCAGAACATCCACAGCCTTGTGGATCAGGCGGAAGTCGCCATGTACGTTGAAAAGAATAAGTTCTACGAGCGCTTCCCACAGTACACCAACGAGTAAACAAAATCGGACCAGATACGTGAAGATAGGATCCTGTGATTTCCTATTTCCAAGAATCTGGTCCGATTATTTTTTTATCTATTGATTACTGATCATACTCGCCGTATTCACAGCCGATGTTATAGACAAGAATATCATCGATGAGCTTTTTGCTAAAGCCAACCTTCTTATAGAGTCGGATCCGGCCTTTGCCGGTACCGCCATTCCACAGACGGTTATGGCGCTTGCTGCCATCCGGTGCTTCGTAGTTGACCATGAGCATATCTTCTTTTTTGCAATGCACAATGGTATGCATGATGGAAGTTCTGTTCTCCTGAACGATGTTCCAGCGGATCTCTGTTTCTGTCTCCTCACAGTCAAAGCGGGTCTTTGGCAGTGTCCAGAACTTGGAGAAGTTATACTCGTAGGCCTGGCCTTCATACCAGAAGGCGCCCAGAAGTTTTCGCTTCAGCGGGAGCATGTAGATCTTCGGGCAGCCACCGCCAATATCAAAGACAGAGTTTGTCAGTGCCTTCTCCGTCAGCATGCTGACCATGTGGTTGGAAGACAGCCAGACCCAAGGACTGGTAAAGTTCCGTCCCCAGTTTTTATCCGCATAACCATAACAGGTCTCCGGTTTTACCGTGTAGCGTTCACCATCCAGAAAGACCGTGCCGCTGTAAGCAGTCTTCATACCTTCCGCATGCCAGTACATCTCAAAGGCTTTGATCATTCGGAAAAAAGTGCTGGCACCATAACCCACGTTGAAAGCAATCTGCTTATCCACCTGCAGCTCCCAGCGCATTTCACCGGCATCACACATCCACTCCGGATGCGCCGCAGCTTCCGCTTCGCTGATCTTGACGGAACCCTCCAGGACGTACTCTGTCGCCAGGCAATCGCCGCCCTGTACCCGGTAAGGGGTACCATAAGCGACCTCTGCTTCCTCCCATGAGAAGAAACGGTGGAGCTGTTTCTTATGTTCTTTTCCCCATGTGCCCGCCTTGACCATCAGGTAGGATGGTTTCTTGCCGGCTGCTTTGTTCTCAGGCAGCTGACCAAGCACAGGCTGGCTGCCTCCAAGGGCAGGATTACACACAAAGAATTCGATAAAAAAGGTCTGCTCTTTTCCTGTTGTCTCACTGACCGCAGTGAAGTTGTGCCACCACCAGTCGTAGCCCTGTCTCTTAAAAGGACCTGTCAGCATACACTGGTTTCTTTTCTGATCTCTGATATTAAAATGTCTGCTCATCTAAAAATTCCTATTATTTTTTCTTCTTCTTTTCCCTAAACACGAGTCTGGAAACAAGAAGCGCCAGCTTGAAGATCAGATTCTCCATATGGCGGACCACCTGTTTCAGCTCTTTACGGATCTCAATGTTCTGTGGGCAATGCTGTTCACACTTACCGCACTGGCGGCATAAAGAAGCGTTGGTAGGTTTCACTTTGAAGGCCGTGCACATGATATATTCACGGAAACCGTTAAAGTAACCATCGATGTAAGTCGCATTATGGCAGCGGAAGGAACCCGGAATATCGACACCAAACGGACATGGCTGACAATAGCCACAGCCGGTACAAGGTACTTTTGTGCAGGCATTGATGGCTGCCTTTACCTGGTCATACATGGCAAAGTCTGCCTCTGTCAGTGCACCCACCTTGGTATCCTCTGCGATACGGATATTTTCTTCCAGCATTTCCATTGTATTCATACCGGATAAGACACAGGAGACGGTCTCCTGATCCCAGAGCCAGCGGAGACCCCATTCAGCAGGACTTCTGTTCATGCCGGTCTTTTTCATCGCTTCCAGACCATCGTCCGGAAGGTCTACCAGCTTACCGCCTCTGAGTGGTTCCATGATGACAACAGGAATTCCTTTGGATGCCGCATACTCGACACCACGTCTTCCTGCCTGGCTGTGCTCATCCAGGTAGTTGTACTGTACCTGACAGAACTCCCAGTCATAAGCATCGATCAGACGGATAAAGTTTTCTGTGTTTCCGTGGTAGGAAAAACCGATCTTACGGATCGCACCGCTTGCCTTCTTCTCTTTCAGCCAGTCAAGCACACCCATATCGATCATCTTATTCCAGATCTCCACATCCGGCAGCATGTGCATCAGATAGTTGTCGATATAGTCTGTCTGAAGACGATCCAGCTGCTCCTGAAAGACTTTTTCAAGCTGATCCAGATTTCGGATCAGGTAATGAGGCATCTTGGTTGCGATCATGATCTGCTCTCTGCAGCCGATCCTTCTGAAGATCTCGCCGACTGCTTTCTCGCTACCCGGATAAATATATGCTGTGTCAAAATAGTTCATACCGTGGTCAATGGCATAACGCACCAGTTTTTCTGCTGCATCAATATCAATGTTGCTGCCCTTTCTTGGAAAACGCATGCAGCCAAAACCAAGCATGGATAACCCGCCTGTTCTAATTTCCATGGTTACTCTCCTTATAATTCTGTTCGTCCATTTAAGGCACGAAGCAATGTCACTTCATCGATGTATTCGAGATCGCCACCTACCGGCACACCACTGGCGATACGTGTCACCTTGACGCCTGTCGGTTTTATCAGTTTACTGATATACATTGCCGTTGTTTCGCCTTCCAGTGTGGAGTTGGTGGCAATGATCACCTCATCCACGTCTTCCTGGAGACGGATCATCAGTTCTTTTAATTTAATGTCGCCGGGTCCGATACCGAGGATCGGGGAAATCGCGCCATGCAGGACATGGTAGACACCCTCATACTTGCCGGTCTTTTCATAGGCCGCCAGATCTCTCGCGGACTCCACCACCATGATCACTTTTTTATTGCGCTTTGGATTGCCGCAGATCGGACAGATCTCACTGTCGGTAAGGTTGAAACACTTCTCACAGTAGCGGATGGTCTGTCTTGTGTTGATGATGGTACCTGCCAGGTTCTCCACCTGGTCCTTGGGCATGTTGATGATGTGAAACGCCAGCCTCTGTGCTGACTTGGCACCAATACCCGGTAGCTTGGATAATTCTTCAATCAGTTTTGTGATCTGACTGCTGTAAGCTTCCATTTAGAATCCGAAACCTCCGCCCAGACCGCCAAGGCC
>JAZUHQ010000155.1:0-4050 GCA_045641805.1 Lachnospiraceae bacterium | reverse complement strand
TGGGCGTTCCGGCATCCATGATCCGAGAGGATGCAGACAGCAAAGAACGGGTCATCGTTCAGGGTATCATTGATGCCTACTACGAAAAGGACGGCAAGCTGACCGTGATCGATTATAAGACCGACAGAGTCTCCTATCAGGACGGCGAAGCAGAACTCAAGCGCCGTTATGTGAAGCAGCTGGATTATTATCAGTATGCACTGGAGAAGATCACCGGCAAAAAAGTGGATAGAAGACAGATTTATGCATTTGCGCTCCGCCGTGCATTTGATCTGTAAACTCAGGAAATGCCCGCAAAACGGGCATTTTCTTGACATTTGGAGAAAAATGGATACAATGGATGGAAAGAGTTTGGAGTAAAACAATGAATAAAATGACACAGTATAAAAAGTATTTATTAGTCCCTCTGGCCATACTCATTGGTATTCTCTTGGGTCTTTCCATTTATGAGACCTATATGAGTCATGATCCGGTGGAGGATGTGACAAAGGGTATTGAGTCTATGATCGCCGGAGACAGTGAGACAGCCGAGTGCTACATGAACTATCATGATGTCGCAGCAATCATTCCGTCTGAAGCCTACCGCCAGATCCTGACAGACAATCTCTCCTGTGAGATCTTAAGCGTCAGCCGTAAAGGCAATGAAGGCACTGCAAAGATCGTGGTCAGAAATGTGGAGAAGGGCGCAGCCTACCCTGCTTTTGTCGCTGCAGCGGCACAGAAAGTCTTTGATGTCAAAGCATCCGGAAAGGGTCAGGAAGACCTTTCAAAGACACTGGATCAGCTGGAGATCGAAGCCCTCACAGAGGCCATGGATCCTGTGGAGCTGGAGATGAGCCTTCCGATCAAACGCTACGGAAAAACATGGTGTTTTGAACTGACAGAGGATCAGATCGATGGGATGCTGGGTGGTTTTGTGACCGCCAGAGCACAGGCACTTGCGGCAGTGGCTCAAGTCGAGAAGGGATCACTGGATATGCTCAAGGAAGTCTACGGACTGGACCTTGATGATGGCCTTCAGATCCTGATGAGTGCCGGTCAGTACCTCATCAAGGATGTCTGGGACGGCGTTTTATGTGATGTCGTCAGCTGCATCAATGCCGGTACGGATGCCAAGGGCGAAACGTATGATCTCGAAAAAGGCATGACGAAACTGACAAAAGTTCTTGAAGACAAAGCAAAATATGATAAGATGGTAGATGGCGTCTCGCAGAAGGCCTACAAGTCTGAAAAGAAAGCCTGGAAGACGCTCTCCGGTGCACTTGCGGATCTGGTATCCGATATCAAAGACCATGATCCTGAACCGGAAGATTACAGCTATCAGCCGGACACAGCTGCTTTCACAGAAGCCATGGATGCTTACGTGAGTGCCGTGTTTGGCCATTGATCTTAATGGAGAATTAAATGGAAGCTTATACAGGTTTTGCCCAGGTATATGATACACTGATGGATAATGTTCCCTATGATGAATGGGGAACTTATCTTTGTCAGCTGCTTGAAAAATATGGCGTGACAGAAGGTATTCTGCTGGATATGGGATGCGGTACCGGTAAGATGACCCGCCTCATGAGCGGTAAAGGCTACGACATGATCGGCATTGACAATGCCGAGGAGATGCTGTCGATCGCCATGGAGCAGGGCGGTGAAGGGATCCTTTACCTGCTTCAGGATATGCGCGAGTTTGAACTCTACGGAACGGTTCGTGCCTGCTACAGTGTGTGCGACAGTATGAATTACATTATCGAGGATGAGGACCTTCTGGAAGTCTTCCGACTGGTGAACAACTATCTGGATCCAAACGGTCTTTTCATTTTTGATATGAATACCGTCTATAAATATAGAGAGCTTCTCGGACAGCGCACGATCGCGGAAGCCCGTGAGGACTGCAGCTTTATCTGGGATAATTATTATGATGAAGAAGAACAGATCAATGAGTATGATCTCAGCCTGTTTGTCAGAGAAGAGGGCGATCTGTTCAGAAAATATGAGGAGGTTCACTACCAGCGTGCCTATGATCTGGAACTGGTCAAGGAACTTCTCGAGGAAGCCGGTCTTGAGCTACTGGCTGTATACGATGCCTTTACTCTGGAGGCACCAAAAGCAGACAGCGAGCGCGTTTATTTCGTTGCCCGCGAATACATGAAGGCAAATCAGCTTAGAGAAATGGAGGCTTAAAGCGATGTCAGATTATATTGTACATGCATCCGGTGCCAACCGTCAGGTGCGTATCTATGCAGCGACAACAAGAGAACTTACAGAATACGCCAGACAGGCACACAATACAAGTCCTGTCGCAACAGCAGCGCTCGGTCGTCTGATGACAGCCGGTGCCATGATGGGTGCGATGATGAAAGGTGAGAAGGACCTTCTGACACTTCAGGTCAGATGTGAAGGTCCGATCGAAGGTATGACAGTGACTGCAAAGTCCGATGGTACAGTCAAAGGTTATGTGAAGAATCCGGGCGTCATGCTGCCACCAAGTCCAAAGGGCAAACTGGACGTCGGCGGTGCACTTGGCAACGGTGTTCTTTCCATTATCAAAGATATGGGTATGAAGGAGCCTTATGTGGGTCAGACAGAGCTGATCACAGGCGAGATCGCAGAAGATCTGACTTACTACTATGTCAACAGTGAACAGGTCCCTTCTTCCGTCGGCCTTGGCGTTTTAATGGAAAAAAATAACACAGTCAAGCAGGCCGGAGGTTTTATTCTCCAGCTCATGCCATTCTGTGAAGAGTCCGTGATCGCCAAACTGGAAGAGAACATCAGTAAGCTCCCTTCCGTGACAACCATGTTTGAGATGGGTCTGACACCGGAGACCATGATCACGACCATTCTGGATGGTTTTGATGTGGAGTTCTACGAGACGATCCCAACAGCGTTCGTCTGTGACTGCACAAGAGACCGTGTGGAAAAAGCGATCATCAGTATCGGCAAGAAAGACATTATGGAAATGATCGAGGATAAGAAGCCGATCGAAGTCAGCTGCCAGTTCTGCGGTAAGAGCTATAGCTTTAATACCAACGAGCTTCAGCAGATGCTCAGAAAAGCAACTAAATAGTGATCAGACATCCGAATCTTTGTTAGGATTTGTATCTGTAATCAATTCAATGAGGCGTTTACCTGCATCTGTCAGGTAGGCGCCTCTTTTGTATGCGGCATAAAGACCCCAGGAAGGCGCTTTGCGGATCTTGAAATAGCAGAGCTCGGGAAGTCTCGGTGTCGCATAGTGGGCAGTGATAATACCGACACACATGCCGCTGGCGGCCACGTTGAGGATCGTACGGAATCTGGAGGATTCAAAGAGGGTTCTCGGTGCAAAGCCGGCGTGGTGGAAACCTTCATCGATCAGGGCTCTGGCGGTGGAGTTTTTGTAGATCAGGGCGAAAGGGAAATCCCTGAACATTTCCAGATCGACCTCGGTCTCATTCTCGATCTCGAGAAGGTGGGCATAGTTTTTGGCCAGGACAAGATAGAAACCTTCACTGTAGAGGCGCTTATAGATATCATCTGTTTTCTGGGACTCCGTCAGCGTCATAAAGCCGATATCAATACGGCCTTCAGCCAGCATCTTCTGCTGGTCGCGGACACTCTTTTCGATGATCTGCAGCTGGATCTGGGGATACTCCTGGTGGAAGCGGCCGTAAACCTGGGTGAAGAGATCACCGCCTCGGTCCTCAGGAAGACCGATCGTCAGGGTGCCTTTCTGGATGCCGGCAAGGTCCTGGAGTTGTTTGTAGGTCTCGTGGCGGATCTGCAGGATCCGTCTGGCGTTCTTTGTATAGATCTCGCCGGCCTGGGTGAGGGTCCATCCGTTGCGGGAACGGTGGAAGAGAGGGATGCCAATGCTCGTCTCCAGTTTTTCCAGCTGCTGGTTGAGGGCTGAAGGGGTGATGAAGAGTTTTTCTGCGGCTCTGGAAAGACTGCCTTCTGTCGCCAGCATATCTATGTATTCGAGTTCTTTTAAGTACATCTAAAATATCTCCTGTTTAAATTTAAATATTATAAGTCTATTATAGTCGATAATGCCAAAAATGGAAGAGATAATTA
>JAZUHQ010000154.1:0-2372 GCA_045641805.1 Lachnospiraceae bacterium | reverse complement strand
CACTTCTTGAGACAACAATCGAAGGCGCTACAGATATCATCATCAACATCTCCGGTGATATCGGCCTGATCGAGGCTAACGAAGCAGCTCTCTATGTTGAGGAGCTTGCAGGCGAGTCCGCAAACATCATCTTCGGTGCTATGTACGATGATACTGCTACAGATTCTGTATTTATTACAGTTATCGCGACAGGTCTTGATGAGGAAGGCAGCGATGCAAAGGCAGCTCCTAAGAAGCCTGTATACCAGCAGCCACAGACAAGTGCATTCAAGCCACAGCAGACAGGTTCCCCTGTACCACCATCCTTTGTACAGAAGAAACCTGCACCAACAACATCCAGCAATATCCAGATTCCTAGCTTCTTACAGAAGAAGTAAGAATCCGATCATATGATGAACAAAAAGCGGATCTTAGGATCCGCTTTTGTTTTGGGGAAAAATGATGAAAAAAAGATCTTTATTCATGCTCATGGCGATGACCATGCTCCTGAGTCTGTCAGGCTGCAAGTCAGTTACCAAAGAGATTCTAAAAGACAAGGTCATCGGTAAGATTCCTGCGACCATCACGATCGAGCTATCCGACGAGGTGAGCGTTGAGGAAGCGACAGGAGAAGATGTAGTGCCTGCGGAAGCGCCTTACGGACCAAAGATCAGTTCCATTTCCAAGAAAGGAATTGAATACTACTGGAAAAAACCGGAACACTGTGATGGTTACGAAGTCTACAGATCCTATAAGAAAAATGGCATTTATGAGATGATCCGGCGTATTGAGAAAAGAGGAAAGAATACCTTTATCGATGATACCTTCGATCATGAGAAGCGATTGGTCTATTATACGGTCAGAAGTTTTCTCTACCAGTCCGATGGCACGTGTGCTTACAGTGAGCTGATCGAACCAGTGGAAGCAGTCTATATAGAGAAGCTGACACTGGAAAGAGAAGTGACCTACATGTATGAAGATGCGACCCGCACGATCCGTGCACTGGCAGGGTGGGGAGAACCTGAAGATGCTCAATGGTTGAGTGATGACCCTGGGGTAGCACGCGTCGATGAGGAAGGCAATATTACATCGATCGCAAAGGGTACCTGCACGATCACCTGTACCAGCGATGCAATGGGACAGTCTGTCAGTGGTCATGTCATCGTCGGAAGAGAAGCACCCATCCCTTCAGAAGCCATTACCTCCCGCTATCATTATAATGAAGAAAGTGGTTTATGGATTAATCCTGATGCAGATGTGACCAATCATGCCGTGATCACCATGGCCGGAGATCTCATGTGTAGTGGACCTCAGATCAATGCCGCACGGATTGGAGAGGAAACATATGATTTCAGGAATAGTTTCCTTTATGTGAAACCTGTTTTTGAATCCTCCGATCTGGCCGTTGGTAACCTCGAAACGCTGTTAGCGTCGTCCTGGCCTTACATGAGTGATGAAGCTTACATAGACAACATGAATAACTGCAATGCACCATCCACTTTCCTGGAAGCGGTCAGATATGCCGGCTTTGATGCTGTGGCCCTGGCCAATAACCACAACTGTGATGGCGGACCTAGAGCAGCGCTTGATACGATCGCTCAGGTAGACCGATATGAGCTGGCACACATGGGTCTGAATAGTGATGAAGAGGAAGCGCGCTATTTTATTGCAGAGGTGAATGGCATCCGCGTCGGTTTCCTGGCCTATATGTCCGAAGATACCACCTTCAATGGAAAGGATAAAAGCTGGTCAGAGGAAGACAAGCAGAAGATTTTAAATGTGTTCACCCCTGAAAAAGCAGAAAAAGAGATACGTCAGTGCAAAGAAGCAGGCGCGGAGTATGTCATTGTCTACATGCACTGGGGCAAGAAAAATTACAGGAATATCACAGAAGTGCAGGCAGAGGAAGCTTTGGCTTGTGCAGAGGCTGGGGCAGACTATATCGTTGGTGCCAATCCTCATCTGATTCAGTTTTATGATGAAATTGAAACCAGAGATGGCCGCATGGTCCCTTGCTTCTATTCTACAGGCAACTTTTTGAGTGTCATGGATCAGGTGCCAGGCAACAGAGATTCCGTGATCATACGTCTGGAACTGGACAAAAATGATGATGGGCAGGTAATGATGGAAGATCAGAGCTACATTCCTGTGTTCACTTGCAAAAAACTGAATGGCGCTAAATGGGTCAATGTGCCTGTTTGCGAAGACCATCATGGCGAAATCAATCTGGAAGATCGAAGAGAAATCTACGATCGCATTACCGAATGGGTAGGAGAAGGTATCCGTTGTGAATAGGACTGAGTAAAAAAAGACGATGGCAACATCGTTTTTTTTCATAAAGGATTATTTAGTTTTCAAGAATCTTTTTAATCTCATCCATGAATGTGTTCACA
>JAZUHQ010000153.1:0-5049 GCA_045641805.1 Lachnospiraceae bacterium | reverse complement strand
ACATGCATTGGCAAGGCGATCATTTCCTGCAACAGTTGCAAGATATCCAGCCATCTTGTTGGTTGCAACGATACCGATGGCCATTGGGAATGTAAGACCCGCAAAACCAGGTGTAAAGCTGTAACGGAAGAACTTAGGAAGTTTGATGATGATAAATGCCAGGGATGCCAGTACACACACATACAGGAAATAGAGTAGTGGTGCAAAGATATTTTCCATGACGTTCAGGTAAGAGACCACGCAGAGAGAACATGGGGCCAGAAGAACAGCCATGGTATGGTAAACGGGATCTTTGACTTCCACTGTGATCAGTCTCCAGATCATAATCGGAACGATGATCAGATAAATGACGATACCATAGATCACGATGTATTTTAAAATGTGGTTGAAACCATAAGCGGAACCGACCACACAGCTGACCATGATACCGTTGTAAGTCACAAACCAGCTTGGCATGAAGGTATTGATATTGCGGCTGGCGATGACATTTCTGTATGTGAATATACAGATGTGGATGGCATGGCCGATAACGGCAGCTCCCCAGAGGATGAGACCGATCGTCTGATTGTAAGCATAGTAGTAGCTGCCAAGGATCATGGTGACCATAAAGACTGCGGCATAAAGACTGCATGGAATGACATTCTTGTATTCATTCAGGCAGGTTTTTGGGTAGCGCACAATCTTGATGATATAAAGGACCAGGATGAAGGTTGCCACGATCATTGAAATATGGCGGACCCATGCATAACCCATGCCATTGTAAACATTACTTAAAGTGAGGGCACCGACAAATGTTGGAATAAGAGGCACCGGCATTCTTTCTAAACGTTCGAGCATTGTATTTTCCTCCCTATACTTAGTTGTTCTCGTCGTAGTAGAACTCGTAGTGCTGATTCTCATTAAAGAAATCGGAGTAGTCGATCTTGAATAAAGGTTTCTTTACTCTGGACACATTGATCTTTCTGCGAATCAGCTGTGTGAGAACACCACAGTAGGACAGGTCTCCCTGAA
Source organism: Lachnospiraceae bacterium (assembly GCA_045641805.1). Taxonomy (GTDB): domain Bacteria; phylum Bacillota; class Clostridia; order Lachnospirales; family Lachnospiraceae; genus Coprococcus_A. The sequence continues at coordinate 4,038 of JAZUHQ010000153.1, read as the reverse complement.
GGATTGCACCTGTGATGACGCCATCTTTGTGTACGATCTTTTTGTAAATCTTCTTATCAGGATCCTTAAAGATCTCTTCGGTATAGGTGTCATCATAACGATTAGCCTGTCCGAGAGACATACTTGCCAGACCAAGGAAATTCATGGTTGCCTTGGATGCAAAGAAGTCATCCATAGTACGATCAATACCGGACATGTTGTATGCGGCGATCATACCTTCTTTGACTGCAACAGGCCAGATTGGATTGCGTCCTGATACATCGCCGGCACCGTAAACATTAGGGATGTTGGTTCGGCCATGTGCATCAAAGATGAGACCAAAGCGATCACACTCGATCTTACTTCCTTCCAGAAAGTCCACGGTGGCTTTGACACCGGCACAGTTGATGACAAGATCCGTTGGGATTTCGGTGCCGTCATTTAAAATGACTTTTGTGCAGTTGCCTTCTTCATCAAGGACAAACTCTTTGGCCACCATGTTATAGAACTGTTTGACACCTTTTTCTGCGAACATGTCACCGTAGACACCGGCAGAGTAGTCATCCAGCTGGATGCCCAACATGTAAGGTGCCATATCACAGAGCGTGATATTTTTATGGTGTTTAAGCAGGCCTGTCACAGCATCAATGCCGACAAGACCGGCACCCATGACAAAGATATTCTGCGCTTTTTCAAGTCTTTTTTCGATAAACTCAACATCACTGAAATTTCTGAATCCGGTGATGTTCTTACCTTCTCTGAGACCCGGAATCGGGAAGAAGTTCGGGTGGGAACCTGTCGCAATACAGAGACTGTCATAAGAGATTCTACGGCCATCGGACAGGAGAACTTCGTTATTATCTGTATCCACACCTGCAGCTTTGATACCTTTGATCCATTCGAGGTTCATACGTTCCTCGAAATCAGGGCCTACAAAATTCAGACCTTCAAGATCTCTTTCACCTTTCAGATGGTGATATAAAATACATCTGGAGTAGATGGCTGTATCCTCTGAGATCATCACGATCTCTGCATCCGGATTAAGATCTCTAAGCTTACGAACAACGTTTGTACCTGCTGCGCTGGCGCCAATAACAACATACTTCATTATTCTTTTACCTCCATCAGTGTAATCGCACCCATTGGGCATTTCTCAACACACATCGGGTTGCCGAGACCATCTTCGCTTCTGTGCATGCACATATCGCATTTCATGACTTCTGTATTATAGATTTCATCCGGTTTGAGGACACCATATGGGCATCCCATAACACACATGAAGCAGTGAGCACACTGCTCTTTGTCGTACATGACATAGCCTGTCTTTTCGTCCTTGCGCATGGCACCTGTCATACAGGTGATGGCGCATTCAGGGAGGTCACAGTGACGACAGAAGATAGGTGCAGGTTTGGTTTCAGAGTCGATGACAACACGGTTTCTCGCGTCGTGGGTATCATGAGAGATACAGCAGGAAGTCACGCACATCAGGCATCCGATACAGCGACTTCTGTCGATTTTAATTCTATACATGCGCTTCCTCCTTTACAGGTACAAGATTCACAACTGCAGATTTGTAAGATGGCTCTTTAGAGTATGGATCATAAACAGAAGGTGTGAGTTTGTTGCATTCTACGTAGTGGATGGGAGCATAAATCTCATCCTTCTGGACATCATCCGTGATTCTCACTGCAAAAACAGCTTCCTGACCATTACAGGATTTTAAGAGGACACGGTCTTCATGTCTTAAACCGAACTTTGCCGCAACTTCAGGGTGAATGAAGCAGTAAGCATGGTGAAGGCTGACACCTTCTACAAACTGAACTTCACGGGTTCTGGACTGTGTATGCCACTGACCAACAGTGCCACGGCCGGTGTTAAAAATGTAAGGGAATTCTTCTGTTTGAGGCATAGGGTTTTCAGGAACCGGCTCAAACTGGAAGATCGCTTTTCCGTCAGGATTATAGAATTTTCCATCAGCATAGAGTCTGCGTTCGTGTTCAGTGAGAACTTCGCCTTCTCTGAATGGCCACTGACAGCCCTTGGAAAATTCAAGACCACGGTAGGAAACACCTGTGAAATCAAACGGTCTGTTCTTTGAGCAGGCTTTCAAGAGATTAAAGCAGTCCTCCGGGCTCTTCCAGTAATCAATGATATCTTTAAAGCCCATGGCTTTGGCAACGCCATACATGATCTGATAGTCATTTTTCTCATCCTCATCCGGTTTGAGAACAGGGATCATACGGGAGAGACGACGCTCAAGATTAATGTAAGTACCTTCTTTCTTGATTCCGGGAACAGCCGGTAAGAAAACATCACAGCCATCTGCACTTTCGATATCATCATAGATATCTTGGACAACATAGAACTCGAGCTTATCCATAGCCTGCTGGAATGTTTCGTTGTTTGTCCAGGAATGGCGTGGATTAGTACAAATGATCCAGAGTGCTTTGATAGTGCCTGCGTTAATACCTTCAATGATCTGGTTGTAAGTTTTAGTAGGTCCCTTGGCGAGAATCTCTTCATCACAATGGAAAATACCTGCCACTTTCTTGCGTGCATCCAGGTTGTCAAATGGATGTCCGTAAAGAGAGGCCTGATTGGAGAAAAGACGGGAACCCATGGCATTACACTGACCAGTAATAGAGTTGGCACCTGTACCAGGTTTACCATAATTACCCAGCAGAAGCTGAAGATTGATAATGGATTGTGCCGCACGGACCGCATTGTGGGACTGGTTGATACCCATGGTCCACCACATGGAAACGCGCTTGCCACTCTTGATCAGTTCGATCAGTTCATGCAGCTCTTCCATGGAAAGGTGGGTCACTTCAGAGACTTTTTTCAGTGGGAAGTCAGCGACGAAGGCCTTGTATTCTTCAAATTGATTGGTATGTGCTTCGATAAAGGTATGATCGATCAGGTCATGCTCAATGAAATAATTGGCAAGTCCATAGAAGAGAGTGGAATCTGTTTTTGTCTTGATTGGATAGTGATAATCCGCATTCTTTGCTGTTTCGGAACGACGGGGATCGATAACGATCAGCTTTTTGTTTTTATTTTTGCGGATTCGGTCCCAGACGATTGGATGAGCAACCACAGGATTGGCACCAATCAGGAGGATCGTATCGGAAAGCTCAAGATCCTTCAGTGTATAACCAGGTGCATCAAAACCATAACTCTGTTTGTGTGCCACAACAGCAGACGCCATGCATAATCTTGTATTACCGTCTACATTGGTATGCATGTGGTCACGGAGGATATGACCATTGATGGCAAATTCCTCCATAGTCAGCTGACCGGTGGAAATACCGGCGATGGCTTCATAACCATACTTGTCCTGGATTTCTTTGAAGCGTTTGGCGATATATTCGAAAGTCGCATCCCAACCAGGATAAGCATAGGTACCGTCGGCCTGCTTCACCCGAGGGGTATGTGGTTTGTCAACGACTGTCTGCTGTTTGTCAAGAGAGAGACCCTTAATGCAGCAGAAACCGTCATTGACAGGATAGCCTGGTGTTGGTTTTACGCTGATAATGCGATTTTCTTTTTCGTCAACGTAAAAGTCCAGATTACAATCGATTGCGCAGTAATTGCAGATGGATTGTATTTTTTTCATCTGTTTTCTCCTTCCCATCTATACGTTTTACGTATAATGTATGTGCCATGATAATGACGATGTAGCATGACAAAATTTTATCAAGTTGGGGGTGGGTAAGTCTGTGATGAACATCACAGATTCAATGATTAGTTCCGCTTTCTGCCACATTCTAGTGAACGGATTGATCAGTCCGGGTTGTGCAATGGTAATTCCAAAGATTTCATCGGTGATGGTCAGGGAAAGCAGCATGCGATGGAAGATATTCAGGTCTCCCGAACACGATGGCTTAAAGCACAGCTCATCAGAAGATAGCGGGCATTGGTGATCAGAGAGATCAGCATGATACCCAGGCATGTAGTGCCTGCAATGATCAGCTGGAAAAATGCAAATTCACCTGCGGATGCGGCTGTAAACTGGCTGGCCGCAAAACCCTGGAAGGGTGTGAGGCCTGCATTTCGGGC
>JAZUHQ010000152.1:0-4687 GCA_045641805.1 Lachnospiraceae bacterium | reverse complement strand
CTTATTTTTAAATAATCAACAGAGGTGATTGAAGATGACTTTATTTATCGGCTCATTGCAGCTTGGACTTTTATACAGCATTATGGTGCTGGGTATCTATATCAGTTTCCGAATTCTGAACATTCCGGATCTGACAACAGAAGGCAGTTTTACCTTCGGTCTTGCGGTGTCATCCGTGGTGACCGTTATGGGCCATCCATTCCTTGGCCTTGTGGCTGCCCTGGCAGCAGGTGCCCTGTCCGGTGTGGTGACCGGTTTCCTTCAGACAAAGCTGATGATCCATCCGGTCGTTGCCGGTATTCTGACAATGAGTGGTCTCTATTCCATCAACCTGTTTGTGATGGGTGGTGCTTCCAACGTGACACTGCTCAACAGTGACACGGTTTTTAACGTGGTCCGAAACGTGATCCCGAACCTTTCCAAGGAAGCAGCAAGAGTCCTGATCGCGGTGATCGCCGTTGTGCTCGTTGTGGGCTGCCTGACTTTCTTCTTTAAGACATCCCTGGGTCTTGCGATCCGTGCAACCGGTGACAATGCGGATATGGTGCGTGCTTCCTCCGTCGACGTTGATGAGATGAAGATGGTTGCGCTCGGTATCAGTAACGGCTGTATCGCTCTTTGCGGCGGCCTGATCGCTCAGTATCAGAGCTTTGCGGATATCAACTCCGGTGTCGGTATCCTGGTTGTCGGCCTGGCTTCCGTTATTATCGGTGAAGCCTTCTTTGGACAGCGTTCCTTATTGATCGGCTTTATCTCTGCAGTGGTCGGTTCCATTGTTTACCGTTACATCATTGCTTTTGCAACCAAGTACAGCATTTTCCCGGCATACATGCTCAAGCTTGTCTCTGCCATCATCGTTGCCATTGCCCTTGCAGTGCCTGCAATCAAGATCTATATGGCGAACCAGAAGATTAAAAAAGGAGGTGTCTAAAAATGTTAGAAGTCGTAAACGCAAGCAAGACATTTTCAAAAGGCACTCCAAATGAACATAAAGCACTGAATGGACTGAATCTCAGTGTGAAGGATGGTGAATTCATTACCATTCTCGGTTCCAACGGTGCCGGCAAATCCACCCCCTTCAATGCCATCTGCGGCAACTTCCTTTTAGATGAAGGCAAGGTGACACTGGATGGTCAGGATATCACCTTTATGAAAGAACATAAACGTGCCAAAATGATCGGTCGTCTTTTCCAGGACCCAATGAGAGGAACGGCTCCAAACCTGACGATTGAGGAAAACCTGGCGCTTTCCTATTCCAAGTCCACCAAAGCCCGCTTTGGTCTGGCTGTCTCCAAGGCAGACCGTGAACTTTTCAGAGAAGAACTCAGACGTTTTGATATGGGCCTTGAGGATCGTATGAATACAAAGATCGGTCTCTTATCCGGTGGTCAGAGACAGGTCGTCACCCTTCTCATGAGTACGATCGTGACACCGAAGCTCCTCCTTCTGGATGAGCATACAGCTGCGCTGGATCCGGCAACGGCTGAGAAGGTGATGGCCATCACCAACGATATCGTTTACAGCCGCAAGATCACCACACTCATGATCACCCACAACATGGGTTCTGCCCTGACAACAGGTACAAGAACCATTATGCTGGATGCCGGCAATATCATCTTTGACTTTGATTCCAAGGTCAGAGAGAACATGACGGTCAGAGATCTTCTGGATATGTATTCCGAAAAGAAGAGAGAAGACTTTGACAATGACCGTATGATGCTCAGCTAAAAAATGAATGATATAGAAACCTTTACCGAACCCGGTACACGTAAAAACACCTCATGAAAACAGGATCGATACGTGTACCGGGTTCGGTGGTTATCTGTATGATCGTGGATTCTTTTGACTTGACGATTAAAAACGAACGACCTATAATTATTTTGTTTCAGAACAGTTTGATGGTAAACACATTATTGGAAGGAGGATAACAGATGTCGATCATTAAAACTCTGATGGGAAGTGTCAGAGAATATAAGACCAAGGCCATACTGGCACCCTTAAGTGTATCCGGAGAGGTACTCCTGGAGGTGCTGATTCCGCTTGTGATGGCCAATCTCATTGATAAAGGAATCGATGCCGGTGACATGAACCAGGTACTCAAATATGCGGGTATCCTGCTTGTACTGGCGATCATATCCCTGATCTGTGGTGCACTGGCAGGCCGATTTGCTGCTTCCGCTGCAGCCGGTTTTGCGTCCAATCTTCGTAAAGATATGTACTATAAAGTTCAGGACTACGCATTTGAAAACATCGATAAGTTTTCAACCGCTTCTCTGGTCACACGTCTGACAACAGACGTTACCAATGTCATGATGGCATTCCAGATGATCATCCGTGGTGCGGTGCGAAGCCCGCTCATGCTGATCTTTGCCCTTGTGGCAGCCATCCGTATCGATGCCAAGCTGTCCATGATCTTTCTGGTCGTTGTACCGATCCTGGCAGTGGGTCTTCTGACAATCTTTTTCAAAGTCCATCCGATCTTTAAAAAGGTCTTCAAAATGTATGATGGTCTCAACCAGGTTGTCCAGGAGAACCTCTATGGTATCCGTGTTGTTAAATCCTTTACACGTGAAGGCTATGAGTCTGATAAGTTCAAAAAGTCTTCAGGTGAGATCGCCGATAACTTTATCAAGGCTGAAAAACTGCTGGCTTTCAACATGCCGATCATGCAGCTGGCGATCTATACATGTATGCTTCTCTTATGCTGGTTTGGTGCCAGAGCGGTCGTTGCCTGCGGTGGTGATGCAGCAACAGGTCTTTCCACCGGTGAGTTCTTATCCCTCTTTACCTATACCATGCAGATCCTGATGAGTCTGATGATGCTGTCCATGATCTTTGCCATGATGGTCATCTCTCAGGCCTCCGGTGAGCGTATCTGTGAAGTCCTCACAGAGGAGAGCGCCTTGACAAACCCTGAGCATCCTGAGATGAAAGTGGAAGATGGCAGCATTGACTTCGAAGATGTGGTCTTTGCCTACCAGCGTAATGCAGAAAAGCCTGTCCTTGATCACATCAATATCCACATCGCTTCCGGACAGACCGTGGGCGTCATTGGTGGTACAGGTTCCTCCAAATCCAGCCTTGTCCAGCTGATCCCTCGTCTCTATGACGTTGTGGAAGGCGCTGTCAAGGTCGGCGGCAAGGATGTCCGTGCTTATGATCTGGAAGTGCTCAGAAATGAAGTGGCCATGGTACTTCAGAAAAATGTTCTTTTCTCAGGTACCATCAAAGATAACCTTCGCTGGGGTAACCCTGATGCGACAGATGAGGAGATGATCCGTGCCTGCAAACTGGCCTGCGCAGATGAGTTTATCCAGCTCTTCCCTGACAAGTATGATACTTATATTGAACAGGGCGGTACCAATGTTTCCGGTGGTCAGAGACAGCGTCTCTGTATCGCCAGAGCCCTTTTAAAGAAACCAAAGATCCTGATCCTGGATGACTCCACCAGTGCGGTTGATACAAAGACAGATGCCAGCATCCGTCAGGCATTCGGCACTGAGATTCCGGATACCACCAAGATCATTATCGCTCAGCGAATTTCTTCCGTTCAGGAAGCAGACCTCATCATCGTTCTGGATGATGGTACGGTCAGTGCCATGGGTAACCATGAGCAGCTCCTGGCTTCTTCTGATATTTATCGCGAAGTTTATGAATCACAGGTGAAGGGAGGTGCAGAAGATGAGCAGTAAAGACAATAAGGGAATGCCTCCAAAAGGAATGCCGCCAAAGGGAATGCCGCCACGCGGCAAAGGCATGCCGAAGATTGATATGAAGACTGTTTTCCGTCTTCTGTCCTACATGAAACCTTACAGAGTTCAGCTCGTGATGGTTGTAGTAGCCATTATCTTAAGCTCTGTCGCCGGTGTTATGTCTTCCCTCTTTATTCAGAGCCTGATTGATGATCATATCACACCGCTTCTTCTGAGCCCGAATCCGGTATTTACAGGTCTGCTTAAAGCACTCTGCATGATGGCCTGTATCTATCTCGTCGGTATGGCATCCGGTCTCTTTTACAACAGAACCATGGCAGTGGTTGCTCAGAGTACTTTAAAAGACATCCGAGATGAGATGTTTGAACATATGCAGTCATTACCGATCCGCTATTTTGATTCCCATACGCATGGCGATATCATGAGCCACTATACCAACGATGCGGATACACTGAGACAGATGATCACACAGTCTCTGCCACAGCTTTTAAACTCCTGCATTACCATCGTGGTCGTTTTCTTCTCCATGCTGTCACTCAGTGCATGGCTGACCTGCTTTGTTATTGTTGTCATCATTCTGATCCTTCAGCTGACCAAATATATCACCGGTAAGAGTGGTATGTTCTTTATGAAACAGCAGATGGCAGTCGGTGATGTCAATGGTTATATTGAAGAGATGATCAATGGCCAGAAGGTCGTTAAGGTTTTCTGCCATGAAGAGAAAGCCAAAGAAGACTTTGATGTGAAGAATGAAAATCTTCGAAATGCGATTGAAAATGCCAATACCTATGCCAATATCCTCATGCCGATCATGAACAATCTGGGCTATGTGATGTATGTGGTGATCGCAGTTGCAGGCGGCAGCCTGGCGATCATGGCTGTGCCAAACCTGAGCCTTCGTGGTATCAACGTGCTGAGCCTTGGTATAAGTCGGGGGCCAAGCGGGCTTAGAAGACAACACTTGAAACCAACTC
>JAZUHQ010000151.1:0-4936 GCA_045641805.1 Lachnospiraceae bacterium | reverse complement strand
CTGACAGAGAATAAGGAAGCAGTGACAGATGGCCTCTATGTGAGCGCCTTGATGAAAGAGGGTATCCATGAACTGAAGGAGATGATCGGCCACTCAGTGGAAACCGATGATATGAAGCTTCGTCTGGTCGGCGACCTGATCCAGCCAAATGACTTTATCGTGCTTGTGGTACCGATCGATTCTGCGGCACCCAAGGGCAGACTGATCCTGCCTCAGCAGCAGGCGATCCGAGATGTCCTGGAAGCAGGCGCGGTCTCCATCGTGGCCAGGGAGTCTGAGCTGGCAGAGACACTGAAAAATATTGGTAAGAAACCTGCCATGGTCATCACTGACAGCCAGGCCTTTGAACAGGTGGCAAAGGATGTTCCTGACGATATCCTGCTCACTTCTTTTTCTATATTAATGGCGCGTTATAAAGGTTTTCTCGAAACAGCAGTCAAGGGCGTCTACGCGATCGAAGCCTTACAGGACGGAGATAAAGTCCTTGTTTCCGAAGGCTGCACCCATCACAGACAGTGCGGGGACATCGGCACCGTCAAGATTCCGGGCTGGCTTCGCAAATATACCGGTAAGGATATTGAGATCGTGACAAGCAGCGGTACCGAATTCCCTGAGGATCTGACCCCTTACAAGATGGTCATTCACTGCGGCGGCTGTATGCTCAATGAGCGCGAGGTGAAATACCGCATGAAGTGTGCGGTGGATCAGGGTGTGCCATTTACCAACTACGGCATCACGATCGCCTATATGAAAGGCATCTTAAAAAGAAGTATTCAGGTCTTCCCTGCGCTTGCAGCCCAGGTGGAGAAGTAAAGAAAAGACGATCCCTATCGATTATAAGAGACGGAGAGCCCAGGTTACAGAAGCGGGGAAGCTTTCAAAAAACCCAGCAAAATCAAGGAAATTTAGGGGTTCATTAACACTTTTGTAACAAAAAGCGGTTGACAGAAATTTTAATATATACTATCATAGGCTGGTGACTGAATATTTTTAAAGACGATGACGGGGACAGTAGCCCTGTACGAAATGCGCAGAGAACTGCCGGAAGGTGCGAGGCAGGAAAAGTAGTACAGATGTGAAGATCACTCCTGAGTTGCAGGCTGAAATGGACACCATGTAAGCTGAGCCGGTTTTTCCGCCGTTAAAGGGGACGCATATGTTAGTATGTCGCAATAGGTGGTTTTTGAAGTTTTTATGCCCTCATTCCTATTCGGAATGGGGGCTTTTTTTCCTATAAGCGACAAAATCAGAAGGAGGCATTCGTATGTACGAGAAAGTCAATTCTAATTCAAGCTTCGTTGAAAGAGAACAGAAAGTAGAAAAGTTCTGGCTTGATAATCAGATTTTTGAGAAGAGCATCGATCTCAGACAGCATAGTCCTGAGTTCACATTCTATGATGGCCCACCAACAGCAAATGGTAAGCCTCATATCGGTCATGTTTTAACACGAGTTATCAAGGATATGATTCCAAGATACAAGACAATGAAGGGTTACATGGTACCACGTAAAGCCGGCTGGGATACACACGGTCTTCCTGTTGAGCTTGAAGTTGAGAAGATGCTTGGCCTTGACGGCAAAGAGCAGATCGAAGCTTATGGTATGGAGCCATTCATCCAGCACTGTAAGGAATCCGTATGGAAGTATAAAGGTATGTGGGAAGAGTTCTCAGGCGTTGTAGGCTTCTGGGCAGATATGGACGACCCATATGTAACATACCATGATTCTTTCATCGAGTCCGAGTGGTGGGCACTGAAGAAGATCTGGGATAAGAAGCTTCTTTACAAGGGCTATAAGATCGTTCCTTACTGCCCACGTTGTGGTACACCTCTTTCCTCCCACGAGGTAGCTCAGGGTTATAAGACACTGAAAGAGCGTACAGCAATCGTAAGATTCAAAGTAGCAAACGAAGATGCATACTTCCTTGCATGGACAACAACACCTTGGACACTTCCATCCAACGTTGCACTCTGTGTGAATCCGGAAGATGCTTATGTAAAAGTAAAAGCAGCAGACGGCTATACTTATTATATGGCTCAGGCTCTGCTTGATTCCGTACTTGGCAAGCTTGCCAAGGATGGTGCACCTGCATATGAGATCCTTGAGAGATACATCGGTAAGGATCTTGAGTACAAAGAGTACGAGCCACTCTATGAGTGCTGCGGTGACAAGGTTAAACAGATGGGCAAGAAGGCTCACTATGTTCTCTGCGATGATTACGTTACAATGTCCGATGGTACCGGTATCGTACATATCGCTCCTGCATTCGGTGAAGACGATGCCCGTGTCAGCCGTAAGTACGACATCCCACTCGTTAAGTTCGTTGACGAGGCAGGCTGCATGACAGCAGACACACCTTTCGCAGGTATGAGATGTAAGCCAACAGAGAAGGAAATCGAAGCAGGTGCGATCAGCTGTGATCCAGAGGTATTAAAGGATCTGGATGGCAGAGGTATTCTGTTCTCAGCTCCAAAGGTAGAGCATGATTATCCTCACTGCTGGAGATGTGATACACCACTCATCTACTACGCAAGAGAATCCTGGTTCATCAAGATGACAGCTGTCAAAGATGACCTGGTAAGAAATAATAACACTGTTAACTGGATCCCAGAGAGCATTGGTAAAGGCCGTTTCGGTAACTGGCTTGAGAACATTCAGGACTGGGGTATTTCCCGTAACCGTTACTGGGGTACACCACTCAACGTTTGGGAGTGTGAGTGTGGATGCCAGCATGCGATCGGCAGCAAGGAAGAGCTCAAGGCGATGTCCGATAACTGTCCTGAGAACATCGAGCTTCACCGTCCATTCATCGACGCTGTAACGATCAAGTGTCCTGATTGCGGCAAGGAAATGCACAGAGTACCTGAGGTTATTGACTGCTGGTTCGACTCCGGTGCAATGCCATTCGCTCAGCATCATTACCCATTTGAGAACCAGGATCTGTTCGAGCATCAGTTCCCTGCAGATTTCATCTCCGAGGCTGTTGACCAGACACGTGGTTGGTTCTATTCCCTGATGGCGATCTCCACACTTCTCTTCAACAAGGCACCATTCAAGAACGTTATCGTTCTTGGTCATGTACAGGATGAGAATGGTCAGAAGATGAGTAAGTCCAAGGGTAATGCCGTAGATCCTATGGAAGCACTCCGCACATACGGTGCAGATGCGATCCGTTGGTATTTCTATTCCAACTCCGCACCATGGCTTCCAAACAGATTCCATGGCAAGGCTGTTATGGAAGGCCGTTCCAAGTTCATGAGCACACTTTACAACACTTATGCATTCTATGTGCTCTACGCTGAGATCGACCAGTTCAACCCAATGAACTATACACTTGAGTATGATAAATTACCTGTTATGGACAAGTGGTTATTATCCAAGCTCAACTCCGCAGTGAAGGCTGTTGATGAGAACCTTGCAGCATACAAGATTCCAGAGACATCCAAGGTCCTTCAGGAGTTCGTGGATGACATGTCCAACTGGTATGTAAGAAGAAGCCGTGAGCGTTTCTGGGCTGAAGGCATGGAGCAGGATAAGATCAATGCTTACATGACACTCTACACAGCACTGACAATGATCGCTAAAGCGGCAGCACCAATGATCCCATTCATGACAGAGGAGATCTACCTCAACATCGTGAAGAGCGTTGATGCAAATGCACCTGAATCCATCCACCTTTGCGACTTCCCAGAGGTTAATGAGGCTTGGATCGATAAGGATCTTGAGGCTAAGATGGATGAAGTTCTTGACATCGTTGTACTCGGCCGTGCTTGCCGTAACACAGCAAACATCAAGAACAGACAGCCAATCGGCCAGATGTATGTAAAGGCACCTGCAGAACTCCCAGAGTTCTTCACAGCCATCATCGCAGACGAGCTCAACGTTAAGAGCGTGAAGTTCACAGATGATGTGAGCAGCTTTACATCCTACACATTTAAACCACAGCTTCGTACAGTTGGTCCAAAGTACGGCAAGATGCTTGGCGGTATCAGAAACTACCTTGGCAGCGTTAACGGCAACGAGGCAATGGCACAGCTTAAAGCAAATGGCAGCCTGACATTTGATGTGAACGGTAACGAGATCGTTCTTCTTGAAGAGGATCTTCTCATCGATGCAGCACAGATGGAAGGTTATGTTTCCAACACAGAATATGAAACAACAGTAGTCCTTGATACAAACCTTACTGAAGAACTCATCGAGGAAGGTTTCGTCAGAGAGATTATCTCTAAGGTTCAGACAATGCGTAAGGAAGCTGACTTTGAAGTTATGGATCACATTCATGTTTATTTTGCTCAGAATGAAAAGATCAAAGCTCTTGTCAGTGGCAACATCGACGAAATCAAGAGTGAAGTATTGGCAAATGAAATCTCATTTGATACAATGGGCGGATACAACAAAGAATGGAGCATCAATGGTGAAAAAGTAACGATTGGTGTAGAGAAGGAGTAAGTTTAATGGCAGTTAATTTCGATAAGGCTGAATTTAAAAGAGCCATCATCAATAATGTAAAATACCGTTTCAGAAAAACACTTGAGACAGCATCCCAGCAGGAGCTTTTCCAGGCTGTTGCTTATGCTTCCAAGGATATGATCATTGATCAGTGGCTCAACACACATAAGGAGTACGAGAAACAGGACGCAAAGACAGTATACTATCTGTCCATGGAGTTCCTCATGGGACGTGCTCTTGGCAACAACTTAATCAATCTCTGCTGCTACAAGGAAGTAGCAGAGGTTCTTCAGGAGCTCGGTCTTGATATCAACCAGATCGAGGATCAGGAGCCTGATGCAGCACTTGGTAATGGTGGTCTTGGCCGTCTTGCTGCTTGCTTCATCGAGACCCTCTCCACATTAAATTACCCTGCATTCGGCTGTGCGTTCCGTTACAAATACGGTATGTTCAAGCATAAGATTGTTGACGGCGAGCAGAGAGAAGTTC
>JAZUHQ010000150.1:0-3506 GCA_045641805.1 Lachnospiraceae bacterium | reverse complement strand
CATAGCCTTGGCATAGCTCTCAAGCTCGATACCTGCTATTCTTGCAAGGTCCTCTGCCGCGATCTTGTCAACCGCTGTACAGGTTGGCGATCTGAAGAGGAGGGTATCGGAAATGATGGCGGAACACATGAGACCTGCGATATCCTTAGGGATCTCGAGGCCGTTCTCCACGCAGATCATGTAGATGATGGTGGATGTACAGCCAACCGGCTGGTTTCTGAAGAGGATCGGTTTGATGGTCTCAACATAGCCGATCTTGTGGTGGTCGAGGAGTTCCTCGATCTCTGCTTCCTGGAGGCCATCGACCGCCTGTGCCACTTCGTTGTGGTCCACAAGGATAACTTTCTTTTTATCAACTTCCAGCAGGCTGTGACGTGTCAGCATACCGACGAACTTACCTTCATCATCCAGTACAGGGAACTCACGGTGACGGAGGTTGGCCATGATACCACGGATCTCTTCGATGTAGTTGTTGGTACGGAAGTACTGGATACCGCTGCTGATCATGAAATAGTCGATCGGAATACTCTGATTTAAGAGTCTGGCTGCAATGAAAGTATCATAAGGTGTGCGGATGATCACGCAGCCCTTCTCCTCTGCCATCTTCATAATGTTTGGATGCACTTCGGAATTCATACAGATGACCAGGCAGCCCGCATTCATCTCGAGGGCACAGAGCTGTGTCTCGTAGCGGTCGCCCATGATCACCATATCGCCCGGCTCGATGGACTCTTCCAGGATATCCGGGTTGGCTGCTGCAATAATAACCTTACCTTTTTCCACACAGGCACTCACATCACCCACCAGGATCTCACCCTCAAGGGTATCCATGATGTTGGCATATGGTGTTTTAGATCTGGCAAGCACATCACCGGAATGCACATCCATGATGGATTTGGCGATATCACCGATGGTGATCAGGCCCTTGATGCCGCCGGATCTGCCGGAGATAACCAGTGTTGACTTGTGCTGGGATGCCAGGATTTCCCAGGAACGTTTGACGGACAGCTTTCTGCTGACTCTCACACCTTCCTGGATGGCCACATCCTGAACCTGGATGCGGACGTTTTCAATATATTCAGGTGCTTCATGACCAAACTGCTGAAGCACGAATTCAGTCTCGGAACTAACAGCACCTGCACGCTTTGGCACGTAGGTTCTGCCGTCTCCCATCTGGTTTTTCAGATAAGCATAGGCGATGGCAGAGCAGATGGAGTCTGTATCCGGATTCTTATGACCAATGACAAATACTTCTTTTGGAGAACTCATACCTCCACCTCCTAATTCTGGAACTGTTCCATAATATTTGGAACGAACTGCTTCTTACGGGATACCACGCCCGGAAGTGTCACTTCCTGAGCATCCACCTTCTTGTCAAAACCACCTTCGAGCGCTTCATCCGCACTGTTGCCGGTAAAGACAACGCAGGAGGTCTCTGCCAGGATATCCGTAAAGAGGAAGAATAACATATCGGTACCTTCATTGGCACGGTTATGCTTGATAAAGGCTTTCATCGGTTCTTTGATCTCGTCGAAGGCAGACATGCTCATCGCTGTGATCTGGCCAACGCCGAATGTCAGGTCACCGGCTTTGAACTTCTTGAAATCCTGATAGAAGATATCTTCGATGCTCTTACCCTTCAGATCGCTGCCCGCATCAAACATGGCGATCGCATGTTTCTCAGGGTCCACACCTGCAATCTCAGCCAGCTTAATACAGGCCATCTTATCCAGCGGTGTGCATGTAGGGGATCTGAATAATAAAGTATCGGAAATGATCGCGGAACAGAGGAGACCTGCGATCTGAGGCGCGATCTCGATTCTGCTCTCCATATACATCAGGTAAACGATCGTTGCTGTACAGCCGACAGGCATGTTTCGGATCGTTACAGGCTTCATGGTCTCCATGGTACCCAGCTTATGGTGATCGACGATCTCCACGATCTCTGCGGTTTCCATATGGGCCATGGCCTGGCTTTCTTCGTTGTGATCCACAAGCACAAAACGTTTCTTGTCCATGTTGATCAGGTTTCGTCTGGA
Organism: Lachnospiraceae bacterium; assembly: GCA_045641805.1. Taxonomy (GTDB): domain Bacteria; phylum Bacillota; class Clostridia; order Lachnospirales; family Lachnospiraceae; genus Coprococcus_A. The sequence goes on along the minus strand of JAZUHQ010000150.1, from coordinate 1,467 downwards.
GATCATACCCTCAAAGACATTGCCCTCGGAAACGATTGGGAAGTCTCGATGTCTTTCCTTGGTCATGATCGTCTTGATATCGTCAATATATTCCTTCTCGTTGAAGAGGAGGATATCTTTTGTCATGAAATAACCGATCGGCATGGAGGTATTGATCAGACGGCTGGCTGTGTAAGTGTCAAATGGTGTGTTGAGGATTGTACAGTCTGCAGCCTCTGCCAGTTTGCGGATCGTTCTGGTCACCGGTGCATTCTCACAGACAATGATCATGGATGCGCCTGCTTCGATCGCACAGAGCTGAGCTTCATAACGGTTACCCAGAATGACAACATCGCCCTTTCCGGTCACGCTTCTCATCTGTTCTGTGTTGGCAGCGGCGATCATCACCTTACCTTCTGTGACAATACCATCCGGATTGCCTACCACCATTGTTGCATCAAGTGTATCCAGAATGTTGGCATATGGTGTCTTTGCCACACCAAGGATCGTGTTATCCAGGGCGGACATATAGGATTTGGCGATATCACTGGTTGTGATAATACCCTTCAGATGGCGCGCATCATCGGTAATGGCCAGTGTGGATTTGCGGATATCTCTCATGATCATCCATGCATTTCTCAGAGAAATGTTTTCACGGGCAGTGGTGATCACATTGTAATCAAGGTCCGTGATCTGCGTTCTGGCATCTGCCAGGTAGGCAGGCACTTCCGCACCGAATGTATCCAGTACATAGCGGGTCTCAGGTGCGATGTGACCGGCTCTGACCGGTTTAAAAACAACATTTTCAGGAATGGCTTCCTTATAGATTCTGGCTGTCAGGTCGCCCTTCTCTTCTTTCTGTTTTACCAGCTCGTTTTTCAGGTTGGCCAGTGCGATCGCAGAACAGATGGAGTCTGTATCCGGATTCTTGTGGCCTACAACGTAAATGGTTTTTTTCTTTGATTCACTCATAATGTTTATCCTCATAAAAAAGTGTAAACTACACCTATTGTCTCATGATATTAGTATAACGTTTTTAGGTGGACTTCACAAGGATTACCTCGGAATCAGCTATCGCAAATTTGTATACTTTAGAGGACACGGAGATATAGAAAAAGGATCGCCGAACGGCGATCCCTGATCACTATCTTCTTTAATTATTCTTTTTACATCATTGGAACAGCAGCTTCAAGAAGCTTGACTGTATGCTCGATCGCTTTCGCCTCGAACTCCGGATAATCCATCTGAGCGCTGTCATCTGCCTTATCGGAGATGGCTCTGATAATCACAAATGGGATCTGGTTGAGCCATGCTGTATGACCGATGGCACAGCCTTCCATCTCTGTACAGAATGGATCGAACATGGACACGAGACGTGCCTTTGTGTTCTTATCGGAGATGAACTGGTCACCGCTGACAACGCGGCCTTCATGAACAAGTCGGATCGTAGCCATGTCGTTCTGTGAGCCAAGGAGTTGGTTTCAAGTG
>JAZUHQ010000149.1:0-6976 GCA_045641805.1 Lachnospiraceae bacterium | reverse complement strand
TGAGCCCCGGAATTGTGTCCTCTTGGCAGTGGATGAGGAGGCAAGGATGCATCCGTTTCATTGCGGGATCAGGGGATCTATGATATAGTATTAGCCAGAGTAAATGACAGACAAAACAGATGTCGTCATCTGTGGAGGTAGCGATGAACGAATTATTGATCGTGGACCATGAGGACCACATCATTGGTTATGATGAAAAATTACATGCGCATAGGGAAGGGCGACTTCACCGTGCATTTTCTCTTTTTGTATATGACCCTGAAAAACATCAGGTACTGATTCAGAAAAGAGCGGAAGGAAAATACCATTCCGGTGGTCTGTGGACCAACACATGCTGTTCTCACCAGTACAAGGATGAATCCTGGGATACGGCTTTATCCAGGTGTCTTATGGATGAGCTGAGACTCCGTGTGAATGTGCAGGCGGAAGCCTTTGACCATCAGCCGGAGGATGGCCTTAAAGATGAGGGCATCTGTATCCAGGCGGGTGTTTTTCAGTATTTTTCCGATTATGGCGAGATGAAAGAACACGAGATCGACCATGTCTTTGTGGGCTGCCTTTCAAGAGAAAACCTGGATCAGATCGATCCGGAACCGGAGGAGATCAGCCGGGTGAAATGGATCGGCAGAAGTGAACTGGATGAGTGGCTTGATAAGGAACCGGAAGCCTTTACTTCCTGGTTTGCCAAAGCCTATGCCTTTGCAAGACTTTGGATGGAGTAGATGAAAATGAAACTGACACATGTAAAAGGACATACCTGGTGTATCGAAGACTGGGAGAAGATCCCGATCTATATCACCGATGACCACAAGGCCATCATGATCGATACGGGACTTGCCTCCCAGAGAGAAGCACTTGAAAAGCTGCTTTCTGACCATGGCCTGGATCTGGTAGGAATATTGACCACCCATATCCACTTGGACCATGATGGCAATCACGTCTATTTTCGCGAGAAGTACGGGGCAGAGATCGCTGTCAGCTACGGTGAGGCCGGCATCTGTTCCTCGGAGGAGATGCTCAAAGCCTATCTCTTTATCTTCACGCCTGGCTTTATTCATGACCACCCGGAGATGAGGGAACAGGTCTTTTTGCCGGACCGTCTGATCATGCCTTCGGATACAGAGATCACCATGGCGGGTATTACCTTCAGTGTACTTCATACACCTGGCCACTCACCGGACCATGTGGCTTTTATGACACCGGACGGGGTTCTTTGCCTTGGGGACTGCCTGATGAGCGGCAGCGATTTTACGGCAGCCAGACTCCCATACTATGGATTTATCAAACGGACCTTTGAGACACTGGAGCGCCTTCGGGCTGTAAAAGCAGACGCCTATATCGTGACACATGGCGGCATCTACAAGGAGATTGGGGAAGAGATCGACCAAACCGTTTGCAAACTTCAGAGTATCTGTGACCGTATTCTGGCCGTGACGGAAGATGGGATGACGCTGGATCAGATCTATAACGCGGTCAATGAGGACTATCAGACCTTGTCTTCCAATTTATATAAAGCGGCGCTCTATGAACGCAACATCCGTGCCTATGTGGAATATCTTGCCGATGAGGGCAAGCTGATCAATTATGGGGAACATGGCATGGTTCGCTACAGACATTCTGCTTCTTTTGACTTTACCGCTCAAAAAAACATGGTACAATAAGTTCTATGAGATAACAGGCTATTGATGGAGGTTTCGGCTTATGCCTTTTGATTTTAAAATGACTCCGGAGACATATGAAGTTGTCTTCGAGGAGTATATTGATGAAGTAAAATCCAATGCAGCCCTTTTAAAGCACAGAAAAACAGGTGCCAAAGTGGTTGTATTATCCAATGATGATAACAATAAAGTATTTAATATCGGTTTCAGAACACCACCGACAGACAGTACCGGTGTGGCCCATATCATGGAGCATACCGTCTTATGTGGTTCTGAAAAGTTCCCTGCAAAGGATCCTTTCGTTGAACTGTGCAAGGGTTCTCTGAACACTTTCCTGAATGCGATGACTTACCCGGATAAGACCATCTATCCGGTAGCCAGCTACAATGATGCCGATTTCCAGAATCTGATGCATGTCTATCTGGATGCGGTCTTCCATCCGAATATCTACCTTCACAGTGAGATCTTCCGCCAGGAAGGCTGGCACTATGAACTGGAAGACGCCCAGGCACCTCTGATCTATAACGGTGTCGTTTACAACGAAATGAAAGGTGCTTTTTCCTCTCCTGACGATGTACTGACACGTAAGATTATGGAAACCCTCTTCCCGGATACCATCTATGGTGTGGAGTCCGGCGGTGATCCGGTCAACATCCCGGATCTGACTTACGAAGCATATCTTGATTTCCACAGAAGATACTATCACCCATCCAACAGTTACATCTATCTTTACGGTGATATGGATGTGGCAGAAAAGCTCAGCTTTATCGATCAGGAATATCTTTCCGCTTATGATTTCCTTGAGATCGATTCCTCTATTGCACCGCAGGCACCATTTGAAGGTGTCCGTTACTTCGAGGACAATTATCCTGTCAGCGAACAGGACGAAGTGGAGAATGCCGCTTACATGGCTTACAACTGGGTAATCGGCAGCAGTCTGGATCCGGAGACATGTCTTGGTTTCAAGATCCTGGAGTATGTTTTAATGGAAGCACCGGGTGCACCTCTGAAGCAGGCACTTCTGAATGAAAACCTGGGTGAAGATATTTACGGTTCTTATGAGACAAGTATGCTCCAGCCATATCTGTCCATCGTGATCAAAAACATGAATCCAAAGGATCGTGACCGTATCGTTCATCTGATCAATATGGAACTGGCCAAACTGGCCGACGGCGACCTGAACAGAGAGACGATCCAGGGTGCCCTCAATTACTTTGAGTTTAAATCCCGCGAAAGTGATTTTGGCAGATGGCCTAAGGGTCTCATGTGGGGCCTTCAGCTCTTGGACAGCTGGCTCTATGATGAGAAGGCACCTTTCATCCATCTGAAATACAAAAAACTCTTTGAAAGCCTGAATGCCAAACTGGATAAAGGCTATTTTGAAGATCTGATCCAGCACTGGATGCTGGACAATGACCATGCTTCCGTTCTTGTCCTGAAACCGGAGAGAGGCCTGGCGACAAAGAATGAAGAGGCACTGGCTGAAAAGCTTGAGGCATACAAGGCCGGCCTGTCAGAAGAGGAGATTCAGCAGCTGATCGAAGATACCAAAGCCCTCCGTGCTTATCAGGCAGAACCTTCTCCTAAAGAAGTGATCGAGATGATTCCGCTTCTGTCCATCGATGATATCAAGAAAGAGGCAGAGCCGCTGATCAACGAAGCCATCGAAACAGAGCATACCTTTATGCTCTATCATGACATTGAGACCAATGGCATTGATTATGTCCAGCTGATCTTTGATATCCGTAAGATCGAGGCAGAAATGCTTCCTTATGCAAGCCTTCTTGGCAGTGTACTGGGGGATGTCGATACAAAGACTTACACTTACCAGCAGATCAATGATGAGATGAACCTGAATACGGGTGGTATCCGTACCAATATTTCTTTCTATGGTACTTCCGGAACAGAGACCTTTAAGCCTGCCTTTGAATTCACAGGTAAGGTGCTGGATACAAAGCTGCCAAAGATGATGGCCCTGATCGAGTCCATGATCTTTGAGACAGACTTTATGGATGATAAACGTATCAAGGAAATCCTCAATCAGATCAAGTCCCGCCAGGAAATGTCCATGATGAATGCAGGACATTCTGTTTCCGTCAACAGAGCGATCAGCTACTATAATGAAGGTGCCTGGTACAAAGAACTGACCGAAGGTATTGCTTACTATCAGTTTATCTGTGACCTTCTCAAAAACTATGATGAAAAGAAAGCAGAGATGGCGGACAACTTCAGACGTCTCATGATCCGTATCTTCCGTCCTGAAAACATGATGGTGGACTGGACAGCTGAGAAGTCAGCGCTTGAAAATGCCAAAGCGACAGCCGATGCCTTTGCTCAGAAGCTCTATACCGAGCCTCTGACAGAAGCGGAGCAGACACAAGCGTCCGTTGGCCTTTGCAAGGCGCACAATGAGGCCTTCACGACCGCCGGTATGGTTCAGTACTGTGCCGCATCCGGTAACTTTACAGATGCAGGTATCCGCTATCATGGTGGTATGAACATCCTCCGCAACATTATGGGCAATGAGTATCTCTGGAACAATATCCGTGTACAGGGCGGTGCTTACGGCTGTATGTGTAACTTCGGCCTGACAGGTAATGCCTACTTTGTCTCCTACAGAGATCCGAACATCGGCACGACCTACGATGTCTATGAGAAGGCGGCAGACTATGTGGCTTCTCTGGATCTTGATGAGAGAGAACTGACCAAGTACATGATCGGTGCTGTCAGCACGATGGATATCCCGATGACTCCTTCCATGAAGGGGGCAAGATCTCTGGCGGCTTACCTAGCAAAGCGCAGCTTCGAGGAGATCCAGAAGACCAGAGATGAACTGCTTGCGACAGACAATGAGACGCTGCGCAGTTTTGCACCGGCAGTCAAAGCCATCATGGATGCAGGCCATATCTGTGTTGTGGGCAGCGAGAGTTCCGTGAATAAAGAAAAAGAGCGATTCGAGTCCATCGAAGCGCTTCTTCGATAGATTTAGGAGAGTTTAAATGGAGAATAAAGCATATAAATCCGGTTTTGCGACATTGATCGGAAGACCAAACGTGGGTAAGTCCACATTGATGAATCAGCTGATCGGTATGAAGATCGCGATCACATCCAATAAGCCACAGACCACAAGAAACCGTATTCAAACGGTCTACACAAGTGAGGAAGGCCAGATCGTCTTTGTGGATACACCGGGTATCCATAAGGCCAAGAACAAACTGGGCCACTACATGGTCGGTGTAGCTGAGCGTTCGCTCAGTGAAGTGGATGTCATCTTATGGCTGGTGGAGCCAACCACTTATATCGGTGCGGGTGAGCAGCATATCGCCAAGCAGCTTCGCCAGACAAAGACACCGGTCATTCTTGTCATCAACAAGACGGATACGGTCAAGAAAGAGCAGGTGCTTGAGAGTATCAATGCCTATAAAGATATCTGCCAGTTTGCAGAGATCGTCCCTGTATCTGCCCTTAAGGGTAAAAACACAGAGGAACTGATCCGCTGTGTCATGAAGTATCTGCCATACGGTCCTCAGTTCTATGATGAGGATACAGTGACCGATCAGCCACAGCGCCAGATCGTGGCAGAGTTGATCCGTGAGAAGGCGCTTCGCTCCTTAAATGAGGAAGTCCCACACGGTATCGCCGTGACGATCGAGCAGATGAAGTGGAGACCGGGTGGTGAGATCTGCGATATCGAAGCGACCATCGTCTGCGAGCGTGATTCCCACAAGGGTATCATTATCGGTAAGCAGGGTTCCATGCTGAAAAAAATCGGTTCCCTTGCAAGACCTGAGATTGAGGAGATGCTGGAATGCCAGGTGAACCTCAAGCTTTGGGTCAAGGTCAGAAAGGACTGGAGAGACAGTGACCTTTTGATCAAAAACTACGGCTACGACAAGAAGAGTGAGTTTGACCTGTAAAGAGGACAAAAAATGTCAGATCGTATAACTGTCACAGGCATGGTGCTTTCCGCCATGCCTGTTGGAGAATATAATGTCAGGCTGGTGATCCTGACAACAGACAGAGGCAAGATCAACGGTTTTGCAAGAGGGGCCAAAAGACCGGGCAATGCCATGATGGCGGCGGCTTCCCCTTTTGTTTTCGGTGACTTCCTTGTCTCTGAAGGCAAGAATGCCTACAACATTTACAGTGCCAAGGTCAGCAATTACTTTGAGGAGATCCGCGGGGATATGGATGCGTTCTGCTATGGCAGTTACTTCCTGGAATTTGCGGATTACTATGGCAGAGAGAATGCAGATGATAAGGAAATGCTCAAACTCCTTTATCAGTCCGTCCGTGCCCTGTGTAAAAAAACAATTCCTTTTCCTCTCATCAGAGTCATCTATGAACTCAAGATCATGACGATCAACGGTGAGTTTCCTCAGTGCTTTGAGTGTACCTTCTGTCACAGTCAGAAGGACCTGATCGCTTTCAGTGCTGCCAAACGCGGCGTGCTCTGCAGAAACTGTGAGAGGGAGGGCGGTATCAACCGGATCGCCTTGAGTCCGGCGGCCCTTTACACACTGCAGTATATCATCGGTTCGCCGGTGGAAAAGCTCTACACCTTTACGGTGACTGACAGTGTGCTCTCCGAACTGCGAAGGGTCATGCTCAGATACAGGGGCATGTATGTGGACAGGAACTTTAAGTCGCTGGAGATCCTTTCCGTGATGGACCTGTCTGTCTGAGATTGAGAACAACTCACTTGGTATACAAAAAAATGTTGAAATTATGTATTATTAAGGATATAATAGCCACGAACGTTTTGCGGAAAAACGGCCTGAAATAAGGCTTTTTCAGGGAAATGTTCGGTTTCTGGTCAAAATAATATTTTCATTATAAATATGTGAGGTATAAAACATGGAAAAGACAATGGAGAAGATTGTTGCTTTATCCAAAGCAAGAGGTTTCGTATATCCGGGTTCCGAGATCTACGGCGGTCTTGCAAACACATGGGATTACGGCAATCTTGGTGTTGAACTTAAGAACAACGTAAAGCGCGCATGGTGGAAGAAATTTATTCAGGAAAATCCATACAACGTTGGTGTTGACTGTGCGATTCTGATGAACCCACAGACATGGATCGCTTCCGGTCATCTTGGTGGTTTCTCCGATCCTTTAATGGATTGTAAGGAATGTCATGAGCGTTTCAGAGCAGATAAGATCATCGAAGACTTCTGTGCAGACAATGGCATCGCTCTTGAAGGTGCTGTAGATGCATGGTCCAATGAGCAGATGGTTGCTTTCATCGATGAGCACAACGTATGCTGCCCAACATGCGGTAAGCACAACTTTACAGATATCCGTCAGTTTAACCTGAT
>JAZUHQ010000148.1:0-3839 GCA_045641805.1 Lachnospiraceae bacterium | reverse complement strand
AGGAAAAAGAAGACTTTTAGAACATCCGGAGATTATTGATCCTGAAAAATACGAACAGCTGCAAAACTCCTTATGGCCGGTGTATCCATTAACTGAAGGCGTCAGCCAGAACATGATCTCCAAACTGATTCGGCAGGTGCTGGATGCAGGCATGATCCTTCAGGATCCGGTTCCTCTTTATGTCAGAGAAAAGTATCATCTATCCGAGTATAACTATGCCATCGAACAGATTCATTTTCCGATAGATGAGAGATCCATGAGAGCCGCAAGAAGTCGACTGATTTTTGACGAATTCTTTACTTTTGCGGTTGCCCTCAAATTGATTAAAAAAGAAAACAAACAGTTGATCAGTCATCATCCGATGAAAGACAAGCATGATGACAAGATCAATGCTTTTATAGAGAGTCTGCCATTTAAACTGACAGACGCACAGGTCAAGGTTTGGCACGAGATCAGGGAAGATCTCCAAAGCCCATATGTTATGAATCGTCTTATACAGGGCGATGTCGGTTCGGGTAAAACAATGATCGCTGCCCTTGCCATGTTTTATGCATTCCTGAATGGCTATCAGAGCTGTCTGATGGCACCAACTGAAGTGCTTGCGAAACAGCACTATGAAAACTTCTGTGCCATGTTTTCTGCATTTGGCGTGAAGGTGGCGCTTCTTACAGGTTCCATGACGGCCAAACAGAAAAAAGAAGCTTATCAGAAGATTGAAAACCACGAAGTACATATGATTATTGGTACACAGGCTTTGTTCCAGGATAAGGCTGTCTATAGTCACCTTGGCCTGATCATCACGGATGAACAACATCGATTTGGTGTGAAACAGAGAGAACGTCTGGCGGATAAGAGTCATGAAGGACAACCGCATGTCCTTGTCATGAGTGCGACACCGATTCCAAGAACACTGGCGATCATCATTTACAGTGATCTTGATATTTCGGTTGTTGACAGTAAACCGGCTAATCGTCTGCCGATCAAAAACTGTGTCGTAGGTACTTCCTACAGAAAAACAGCCTACAAGTTTATGAAGGATCAGATCGACCTGGGACATCAGATCTATATTATCTGTCCGATGGTGGAAGAGAGTGAAACGATAGAGGCTGAGAATGTCGTGGACTATGCAAAATCCCTGAAGTCAGTATTTTCTGATGACATCAAGATCGCCTATCTGCATGGAAGAATGAAGCCGGATGAGAAGAATGCCATCATGGAGACCTTTGCCAGTGGAGAGACTCATATTTTAGTCTCCACCACAGTTATCGAGGTCGGTGTGGATGTACCGAATGCAACAGTCATGATGATTGAAAACTCCGAACGTTTTGGCCTGGCCCAGCTCCATCAGCTTCGAGGACGCGTAGGACGAGGCAAAGATCAATCCTACTGTATCTTTATGTATGGTAAAGAGGATCCTCATACAAAAGAACGCCTTGACATCATGCTCAAAACAAATGATGGATTTAAGATTGCGGCCAAAGATATGCAGATGAGAGGCCCCGGAGACATGTTTGGCATCCGTCAGAGTGGTACATTGTTATTTAAGATCGGTGATATTTATAACGACTCTGATGTCCTGATGGATGCCAATGAAGCAGCGGAATATGTGCTTGCAAAAGACCCGAATCTGTCCCTTCCGGAGACACTATTATTAAAAGAAGAAATAGATGGATTTATGTTAGGCGAGGACCAACAGATCACCTTGTAGAGGTCCGAATGGTTCTTTAAAAAACCATTAAAATAGTTACAAAGTGTTGACAAATGGACCAAAAACTATACAATAAAACTATCACGATTTAAATTGATATGTTTATGGTTTGAACTAAAATTAGACAGGATGTGATATCACGAGAGTCATAGCAGGTAAAGCCAGAAGAATACAATTAAACTGTATAGATGGAACGGCAACACGCCCTACTACAGACAGAATTAAAGAGACACTCTTTAATATGATCAATCAGGAAGTTTATAATTGCAGATTCCTGGATCTTTTTGCCGGTAGTGGTGCCATCGGTATCGAGGCAATTAGCAGAGGGGCTAAGCAGGCCGTGTTTGTCGAAAACAGCAGAGATGCTGTGAGATGTATCGAAGATAATCTGAAGCGTACAAAACTGAAAGATCAGGCCCTTGTCATGAGCATGGATGTCATGAGCGCGATCAAACAGCTGGATCGAAAAGGTGAACACTTCGACCTTGTTTTCATGGATCCTCCTTACAATCATATGTTTGAAAGAGATGTATTGGCAAATATGAGGGATGTCTCTTTTATTGACGAGGATACATTGATCATTTTCGAGGCTTCTCTGGAGACAGAGACCGATTATCTCGAATCCTTTGGCTATGAGGTAGTCAAAGAGAAAATTTACAAAACGAATAAGCATCTATTCGTGAAAAGGGGTTAATAGGAAAAAATGAAGACTGCAATTTACCCGGGTAGTTTTGACCCGGTAACATTTGGACATTTAGACTTGATAAGGAGAGCTTCTGTCATGGTGGACAAATTGGTGATCGGTGTATTACCTAACAGTTCCAAGACACCGTTATTCACTGATGAAGAACGTGCCAACATGATCGCTGAAGTGACAAAGGACCTCCCAAATGTTGAAGTAAAGGCTTTTTCAGGATTATTAGTGGATTTTGCTGATCAGAACAATGCAACCATTATTGTACGTGGTTTGAGAGGTGTATCTGATTTTGAGTATGAGATCTCATGGGCACAGACAAACAGAACCGTTCGTCCACATCTGGATACGATGTTCCTTGCAACAGATCTCAAATATTCCAATCTGAGTTCCAGTGCGGTGAGGGAGTTATTTAAATATCACGTGGATCTCAGTAGTTTTGTTCCACCTTATGTAGCACAGAAATTAGAAGAGAAGTATAAATTGAAGGAGAATAGATAATGAGCAGAATTGAGCAGTTAATCGACGAAATTGAAGAGTATGTAGAAGGCTGTAAACCAGCTCCTTTTTCACAGTCTAAGATCATCGTACAGAAAGAGGAATTATATGAGTTATTAACAGAACTCAGATTAAAAACTCCTGATGAGATCAAACGTTACCAGAAGATCATTGCTCAGAAAGACAAAATTATCAGCGATGCTCAGGCTCAGGCAGAACAGATGATTGCAGAGACAGAGGCTTATGCTGCAGCGCTTGTTGAGGAGCATGAGATCATGTTAAAAGCATATGAAAAAGCAGAGCAGACAATCAATGCAGCCAATGCTCAGGCTCAGGAGATTGTTGATTCCGCTAATCAGGAAGCAGATGAAGTACGTGTAAGCGCACTTTCCTATACACAGGGCCTGATCGCTAACATTCAGTCTGTTGTTGAGAACTCTTTAGAGATCGCAAGAGCAAACTCTGAAGGCCTGATCAATGGTTTATCTCAGAACCTCAATATCCTTGTAAGCAACAATGAAGCATTATCCGAACAGATCAGCAACAAGCCTGAACCAGCAGTAGCACAGCAGGCTGAGACTCCAAAGGCGCCTGAAGAAGAGAAAGAAGAAGCTGCTCCGGAGATCGAAGAAGATGATGTAGATGAGATCATCGAAGAAGAGCAGATCGAGGAAGAGGAGATTGAAGAAGCACCTGCTCCTAAGAAGCCGGCAAAGAAATCCAAGAAGCCACTTTTCGTTGTAGAAGATGATTTCGATGACGAAGAAGAGGATGACGATTACGACGATATCGATTAATTGATATGGAACAAAGAAAAAAGAGGAAGAATCATTTTGATTCTTCCTCTTTTTTCTATAGCTACTTAACTTTTATGATAGGCCTTGAAAGTGGCTTGGTGATACTTTGACCTGAGTGAGTCATACGTATTTGCCGGTAAAG
>JAZUHQ010000147.1:0-5948 GCA_045641805.1 Lachnospiraceae bacterium | reverse complement strand
TATGGTAGTTTTGGAACAGATGGATCCATGTATACCCTTTGGGCAGATGACATCTATCAATATAGTCTTTCTGAACAGGAAGGAATGACAGAACCGGACATTATTCCGGTGAACGGATCAATTCAGGTACAGTCGATCCTGAATGTCCTCATTGATGAGGATGGTGAGGCCTATGTCCTGTGTTCAGGATTAGGCCGCGATCTGCATATCTATGAAAACTGTCTGATCAAGGTATCGACAGGGGAACCTGTTTTTATTGAAAAAGATCGTCATAAGTTCTTTTCAATTGAATGTAATACCTTGTATGGTTTTTGCTATAACGAAGAAGATCCATTCTATACGACCTATGGCAAGGAAAGTGCCTTTGAATATCATTACGATCCGGAAGACATTCCGGAGTATCATCTGATCGGTGAAGATTTGATCTGCTTTAGTCTGATCGACATTTCTGAGAATGAAAAACACCTGGAAGTGGAGCTTTACAACAGAAAGACAGGCGAATTCCTTGGCTCTCAGAATCTGGGACAGGGATGGCTCAGTGAAACGCCTGTTGAGATCGGTGATGCCGATCATCTGCTTCTGAGAGTCAGCGGAGACAATGAAAACTGGTATGAGTGGCATGTGAAAGACCAGGCACCTGTGGATAGAGACAGGATGATGACTGTTTGCGAAGCAGAGATTCCGGAGTTGCCGGAAATTGTGGATCTGGGCATGGCGTATGGTATGGTACCAACACCGGTAACAGAGGAACTTAGGGATCTTCGTGAGCGCGCAGATGCGATCGGAGAGAAGTATGGTTTCCGTATCTGGATCGGTACTGAGTGCGTGGGTGTAACAAGTGGTTATGCGATCACAGACTGTTCGGACTATGAATCCATCACGTTGGCACTTGATGAGGTAGAGCTGGCAGCAGGCAGATATCCGGAAGATTTCTTCAGAGATAACCTGACCTATGATTATACGGAAGGTTTAGATCTTTATCTGTGCGGAAAGATCATTCCTGTCGATTCCGAATCCTATAGCATGCCGGGTGGTTTTAAATCCCATATGGATGATCGATGTGTCATCTTCCTCGATATTACATCACCGGTATCCGTAGGTAATAGCTTCCATCATGAGATATGTCATGCACTGGAAGAAAGAATTGAGAGTATCATTTATGGTCAGGATCCATTTACAGATGTATTTGGAAGTGAGTGGGAAGCGCTGAACCCATATGTGGAGGGCGTGGATTCCTTCTATAACATGAGCTACAGCGAAGACACAGATATTAACATGAATGCCTATACCTTCTATTTAGGCGACGCTGACCCGGATATGATTTATTTCATCGATGATTACAGTCTGAGGTTCTCCGCTGAAGATCGAGCTCGAATTTTTGAGTATGCGATGATGGATGGATATGGTGGCGTGAACTGGGAGATGAATACGCACCTTAAAGACAAACTGCAGTATCTTTCCGATACGTTCAGGACCTATCTGACTTTACCGGAGGATCCGATGCCTTGGGAGGAAGCACTCAACTAAATAGCATGGTTTTTATAAAAGGATGTGCGATGGGGCATCCTTTTTTTGTAAAGTGAGCAGGTTTGAAACAGATCTTGCATTTTTTGTAAAAAAAACTTATCAAAAATTACAAAGAGAAGGCGCTCTTTGTTAAAAACCAGTTGTCATAGTTGCATTTCTTTTGTAAAATAATAGTGTGTGTCTTTGTGTCTGCGATTTCCTGAAAGGAGAGGAAATGGGCAGAATTCCAAAGTTTTTCCGCATACTCATGATCGTTATTTTATTTCTGATCACCGGTTGCAGACATGCTGCTTCGGATGACATCCTGATAATGAAAAATGGGTTGCAGACAAAAGAGGAATCAGTGGCAGCTGTGTCTGCCGGTGAAGAAACGCAAGATGTTGTTGAGACAAAAAATGAAAATGAACAGATCTGTATTTACATCTGCGGAGAGGTGAATAAGCCCGGTGTCTATCTATTTGAGAGAGAGGCCAGAGTTTATGAAGCTGTGGATCTGGCCGGCGGTATGAGTGAAGCGGCGGATCCTGACAGTATCAACCTTGCAGATCATATGGAAGATGGTGAGAAGATCTATATCCCATCTGTGGAAGAAGTGCAGGCACTTGAGAAACAGGCGGCAGATGACGGACTTCTGAATCTGAATACAGCTAGTAAAGCAGATTTTGAGACCCTTCCCGGTATCGGGCCCGGCAAAGCAGCCGCGATCCTGGTCTACCGAGAACAGAACGGTTCGTTTTCAGACATAAGCGATATATTGAAGGTTCCCGGTATCGGTCAGGGGATATACAGCCGGATCGAGGGAATGATCAAAGTAGATTGAGGTGAAAACATGGCGAATAAGGTGTTGGTTGTAGATGACGAAAAACTCATCGTTAAAGGTATTAAGTTCAGCCTTGAGCAGGATGGTATGGAAGTAACTGCTGCTTACGACGGCAGAGAAGCTTATGAGCTGGCAACCAAGAATGATTATGATATTATACTTCTTGATGTAATGCTTCCTGAACTGAATGGTTTCGAAGTATGTCAGATGATCAGAGAGAAATCTGATGTGCCTATCATTATGCTCACAGCAAAGGGCGACGATATGGACAAGATCCTTGGCCTTGAGTACGGTGCAGATGACTACGTGACAAAGCCTTTCAACATTCTTGAGGTAAAAGCACGTATCAAAGCCATCATCAGAAGAACAAAGAGCAAGAAGACAGAGGAACCTGCATCCAGAACAATCGTATCCGGCGAGATGAAGATCGAGCTTGACAGCAGAAGAGTCTTTATTGCCAATAATGAAGTCAACCTCACAGCCAAAGAGTTTGACCTGCTTGAGCTTCTGATCACAAATCCAAACAAGGTATTCAACAGAGAGAATCTCTTAAATCTTGTATGGGGATTTGATTATCCAGGTGACGTTCGTACAGTAGATGTTCACGTTAGAAGATTACGCGAGAAGATTGAAGCGAATCCAAGTGAACCAAAGTATATTCATACAAAATGGGGTGTTGGCTATTTCTTCCAGAAATAAACGTTTTCGAAATTTCAGAAGAATAATACACAGCATGAGAGCGCAATTGTTGGTTTCAATGATTGCGCTTACTGTTATTCCGGTTATTATTCTTCAGGTGTTTTATACCAATTATCTGATCGATCATGTCCGTGAAAACCGTATTGAACTTGTTCATGATTATGCGGACTCGATGGCTCAGCAGATGATGAAGGAAGACTACTTTAATGGTAATGTATCTTCCGTTATAGATGGTGAAGTGAAACAGTTCTCATCGCTGTATGATGGACGTATCATTGTCACCGATGCCAATTGTACGGTTCTGATGGATACGTACGGTATGATGACATCCAAGAAACTCGTGTCCTCTGAGGTTGTCAGAGCACTGAAGGGTGAGGCTCTGTCTGAATACAATGAGGAAGCCGATCAGGTCTGGATGACCTATGTGGCCAGGGACAGCAGTGACAATATTCAAGGTATGCTGCTTTTCTTTCTGTCCTGCGGCGACCTGACAAGAACCTATGATGCCATCGTGCATACGATGACGATGGTACTTCTCGCATTAGGTGCGATTCTGATCGTGCTTTCCTATATCATGACCAGACGTTTCATGCGTCCTTTCAAAGATATGGAAAGCTCCATTAAACGTATTTCAAACGGCAAGTTTGATGAAGGCCTTCAGATCAGGGGTTTCTCTGAGGTGGAAGGTATCGCAGAAGCCTACGATACCATGCTCTCAAGACTGAAGGAGCTGGAAGATTCCCGTCAGGAATTTGTTTCCAACGTCTCCCACGAGCTGAAAACACCGTTGACATCCATGAAGGTACTGGCAGATTCTCTCAACATGCAGCAGGATGTGCCAAACGAACTCTACAGAGAGTTTATGGTGGATATCGCCTCTGAGATCGATCGAGAAAACACGATCATCACGGATCTTCTGACCCTTGTTAAGATGGACAAGACGTCTGCAGAACTCAATATTTCAAAAATCAATCTGAATGAGCTGACAGATTCCATCGTCAAGCGACTCAGACCGATCGCTGCCAAGCGCAACATTGAGTTGGTCATTGAAAACTGCAGTACCGTCATCGCTGATTGTGATGAGGTAAAGATGACCAGTGCCATTTCCAACCTTGTTGAAAATGCGATCAAATACAACATGGCCGGTGGATGGGTACAGGTATCTCTGGATGCCGACGATAAATACTTCTATATCAATGTCGCCGATTCTGGTGTCGGTATTCCGGAAGATGTCCAGGATAAGATCTTTGAAAGATTCTACCGCGTGGATAAAGCCCGATCCAGAGAGACAGGTGGTACAGGTCTTGGTCTTGCCATCACCAAGGATATCATTACCAAGCATAACGGCCAGATCAAAGTATCCAGTAAGATGGATCATGGAACAACGTTCTCAGTCCGTATTCCGCTGGTTTACACAAGAGCATAGGAGGAATCTTTATGAAGATGTTGAAAAAAATGCTGACCCTCCTGCTGGTGCTGGCGATGACACTGAGTTTTGCCGGATGCGGCAGACTGGGCTTCGGATACAGACCGATTCTTTCTGATGACAAGGATGTCAATGGACCTGGTTACAGAATCTACTACATCAGTCAGGATGAGACACAGATCTCTTCTTTTTCCTATCAGCTGGCGTCCACAACCATTGATGGCATTATTCAGGAGTGCCTGGAAGCCTTAAAGACCCAGCCGGATAATGAACGCTTTAAACCTGTGCTTGCGCCGGAGCTGACATTGATCCGTTATAAATATGATAAAGATACAGCCGCACTGGAGCTTTACTTTGACAGTTCCTATACCAATCTTGAGAAGACGACCGAGATTCTGATCCGTGCAGCCATCGTCAAGACCATGACTCAGTTTATCGGTCTGATCGATTATGTCTATATCAAAGTCAATGATACGTGGATCTCCGATGCTCAGGGTAATCCGCTGCCAATGAAGGACTCCGACTTTGAGGAGGAGATCACCAGTAACCTGGAACATCTGGATGATGCCGAACTGACGCTGTATTTTGCAGGCGTCGAGGGTACCGGTCTGACCGTGGTGGAAACGACACAGAAGTACTATAATACAACCCCACTCACAGAGGTTGTTTTAGATACCCTGATCCGTGGTCCGGTCAATGAAAACTGTCGTCAGGTGCTTTCGCCGAATACCCGTGTGAGAAGCGTCAGCCTGAAAGATGGTACCTGTAAAGTGGACTTTAATAACGGTTTCCTGGAGAGAGTCGGTGAACAGGACTTCTCACTGAATGTCTACAGTGTGGTCAATTCCCTGTCCGAACTGGATGGTGTTGATGTGGTAGAGATCACGGTCGGTGGTGAAACGGTCAAGAAGGCACCGGATGGGGTGACCATGGACAGGCCACTGATTGCCAATCCTGAGATGATGGAAAAAACGGAAGAGACAGAAACGGAAACAGAAAAAGACTAACTGTCCAAAGGAAAACCTTACGAATTCTAAAAGTTTGTTCATATTGGGTGTTGGATATTTGCACAGCGGTATGATATAATGTTTGGCGGAAATAGAAAAGGGATTAATTTATAGAAAATACATGGAGGTTTACATGGAATCTAAAGTAAAAAAAGTTGCGATTTTAACAAATGGTGGCGATGCACCAGGTCTTAACGCGGTTATCAGAGCCATTGCTAAAACAGCTAGACTTCAGGGCGTAGAGTGCTACGGCTTCATCGAAGGCTACAAAGGCTTATTACATAATAACTATGTCAGACTGGACCTCAATACAAATGCTTCCGGTCTGTTAGTAAGAGGTGGTACAATCATTGGTACTTCCAACAATACAAACGTTTTCAACTACAAGGTTGTCAATGAAGATGGCAGCGTAGAGTACAAGGATTTATCCGATATCTGTGTTCAGAACATCAAGGAGGATGGCTTTGAC
>JAZUHQ010000146.1:0-2052 GCA_045641805.1 Lachnospiraceae bacterium | reverse complement strand
AGCTTTACATTTCCCAGTCAGCGGTCAGCCAGTCCATCAAGGCGCTGGAAAAGAAGCTGAACCAGTCTCTCTTTATCCGCAGTACCAAGAAAGTGAAGCTGACTTCCGAGGGTGAGATCCTTTTTAAACATATTGAGCCGGCGATCAACCTGATCATCCGCGGCGAGACCCAGATTCTGGATGCCAATGCCTTAAACGGCGGCCAGCTCCGTATCGGTGCCAGTGATACGATCTGCCGATACTATCTGGTACCCTTTATCAAAGCTTTCCACGAGCATTACCCAAATGTCCACATCAAAGTCACCAACGGCACTTCCGCCAAATGTGTGGACCTTCTCGAAAATGGCCAGGTTGACCTGATCGTCACCAATTATCCGAATACAAAAATCCATACGGTCGCTAACATCCGCAAAGTCAAAGATTTTAAAGATATCTTTATCGCCAACCACCATTTTGAAATGCTCAAAGATCAGCCAATGTCTTTCAACGAGCTGCTGGAGTATCCGATCCTCATGCTGGACCGCAACTCCATGACCAGTGAGTTCCTTCACAACATCTGTCAGCAGCGTCATCTGGATCTGGTGCCTGAAGTTGAGCTCAGCAGTAATGACCTCCTCATCGATCTTGCCCGTATCGGTCTTGGTATCGCTTTTGTACCGGAATTCTGTGTGCCGGAGAACGATCCTGAACTCTTCAGACTCACCTGTTCAGAGATCTTCCCTTCCAGACAGCTGGTTGTCGGTTTCAACGACAAGATCCCAACATCTGAAGCAGCCAAATACTTTATCAACAGTTTAAAATAAGAAGCAAACAAAAAAGAAGCCCGACCCTGATATGTACGGTACATATCATACTGTCGGACTTCTTTTTTGTTCACCCGGGCGCTTTAAGAAAGGATTCTCTTAGATACCATCAAATAAAGCGTCGAACTCTTCCTCATCAAGGATCTCATCGTAAGCATCGGAAACCTTCTCGAATTCCTCATCATCTTCGATGGATTCAAGATCGACTTCATCGTTACCCAGATCGTGGAATCTGTAAAGATAAACCGGTGCATCCTCCTCGATCTCACCCTTTTCGTTCATTGGAAGAAGGGCAATGTACTGTTTGTCTTCAACATCAAAAATTGTGACAACCACACACTCCACTGTGGAACCGTCATCCAGTTCAAGTGTCAGTGTATCGCCATATTCATTATCATTTGCTTTTCCCATGATAATAACCTCATTTCTATTTTTACATTTCATGATCAGCCCGTCTGCTGATGTTTCCAAGTATACCGTTTCCCCTGTCTTTTGTAAAGGACTAGGGTGAAACTTCGATCATATGATTGGCAATACAGAACTGAAGATCCAGCTTTTTGACAAGGCCGCCCTTCTCAAAGCGGATCGTGATCGCCTTGCCATTGTTCTCCTTCACCTGACCCTTACCGTAGGTTTTATGTAGGATCCATGTGCCTTCTTTGACTTCATCGGTCGGCACCAGGATCTCTCCCACAAACCGGGACATGGACAGGGTTTTACCATAACGCTCCTTGAGGAAGTAGATGTGCAGATGCTGCTTGGCTCTGGTCATGGCAACATAAAACATGCGGCGTTCCTCTTCAATATCTGTATCCAGGAGGGCTTTTTGATGAGGGACGATCCCTTCGTTGGCATCCACAATAAAGACCACTTTGTATTCAAGACCCTTGGAATGGTGCATGGTGGCCAGCGACAGACAATCTGTCTTTTCTTCCTGCTGCTTTCGCTTCTGCGACTTCAGTTTTTCTGTGTATTGGTTGATATGGTCAAACCATTCCTGAAAGGTTTTAAATCCCTGGGCACTCTCCTGAAGTTCGCCAACCACCTCAAAGAGATCATCTCTTTCCAGCCGGCGTTCCTGGGCATACTTTTCAAGAAACTCCTCATAGCCCACACCAAAACGAATGTAATTGATGGCGGCATATGGCGCCATCTTTCGGATCATGCCCAGATCGTATCCCAGTTTTGAGAGACGTTCCTGCATCCAATCCTTATCCTTGTATTTCTCAAGTCGGATCGTAGCCATGTC
>JAZUHQ010000145.1:0-2238 GCA_045641805.1 Lachnospiraceae bacterium | reverse complement strand
TGATGAGGAAGAGGCCGGAGCTACTGTCGAGCGTTATAATAAAGCGGCTGATGCGATCTCTGCATTAAAGCTGGGCAAACTGGACTGCGTGATTATCGATGAGCAGCCGGCCAATGCTTTTGTGGCCGTTAATCCGGGTCTTTCCATCCTTGAGGAAAGCTATGCAGTCGAGGAGTATGCAATCTGTATCTCAAAAGAGAAGGCTGAACTTCGTGAGGAGATCAATGCAGCGCTCAGACAGTTAAAAGAAGATGGTACCATGCAGCAGATCATCGATAACTATATCGGTGATGAGACAAAGGGCACATGCCCATATGTATCTCCTGAAAATGCGGACTACAGTAAGGGTAAGCTGGTTGTCGCAACCAATGCAGCTTTTGAACCTTATGAGTTTATTGAGAACAATGAGTATGTGGGTATCGATATGGAAATGGCCCGTGCCATTGGCGATATTCTCGGCATGGATGTGGAAATTCAGAATATTGAGTTTGATGCGATTATCAATGCGGTTCAGTCCGGTAAGGCGGATATCGGTATTGCCGGTATGACAGTGACCGAAGATCGTCTCAAGAGTATCGACTTTACAGAAACCTATACAACGGCAACACAGGTTGTCATTGTCAGAAATGGCAAGACTGGTTCTTCATCCACTCTTAAAGATAAGTTTATCAATAACTTTGTGAAAGATGACCGTTATATGTACCTGGTTCGTGGTGTGGGCATTACGGTTCTGATCTCCCTCTTTGCGGTGATCATTGGTATTATTCTTGGTTTTATGATCGCTATCGCGAGAAGCACATGTGATATGACCGGCAAAGCAAAGCTTCTGAATCTTCTTCTGAAAGCTTACCTGACGGTTATCCGTGGTACACCAACCATGATCCAGCTGCTGATCATCTTCTATGTCATCTTTGCGACCAGCAATGTCAACAAGATCTTCGTTGCTATCTGTGCCTTTGGTCTGAACTCCTCCGCTTATATTGCTGAGATTGTCAGAGCCGGTATCATGTCTATTGATAAAGGCCAGTTTGAAGCAGGACGAAGTCTTGGTTTCAGTTATACACAGACAATGACAGAGTTCATTCTGCCTCAGGCATTCAAGAATGTGCTTCCTGCCCTGGGTAATGAGTTTATCGTTCTCCTGAAAGAAACATCTATTTCCGGTTATATCGGTATCATGGATCTGACACGAGGCGGTGACTTTATCCGAAGCAGAACATACGAGGCCTTCCTGCCACTGATCGCTGTTGCGATCATTTACCTGATCATGGTCGGTGGTCTCTCCAAACTGGTATCCACTCTGGAAGACCGTATGAAGACAGATGAGCGATAGGAAGAGGTGACAAAATGGCAAATGAAGTAATGATCAGAGTGAAAGGTCTTAAGAAAAGTTTTGGAGATGTGGATGTCCTCAAGGATATCACCACTGATATTCATAAAGGTGAAGTTGTTGTTATCCTCGGTCCATCCGGCTGTGGTAAATCCACTTTTCTCAGATGTCTTAATCAGCTGGAAATGCCATCCGGTGGTCAGATCTGGCTGGATGATGCAGAACTGACCAATCCAAAAGTAGATATCAATAAACAGAGACAGAAGATGATGATGGTTTTCCAGCATTTTAATCTCTTCCCAAATAAAACGATCCTCGAGAATATCACAGTTGCACCTAGGAAACTGAAGGGGATTCCTAAGGCTCAGGCTGACGAGGAAGGCATGAAACTGCTCAGACGTGTAGGCCTTGAGGATAAAGCAAGTGCTTATCCGGGACAGCTTTCAGGCGGTCAGAAGCAGCGTGTGGCTATCTGCCGTGCGCTTGCTATGAATCCGGAGGTGATCCTCTTTGATGAGCCGACTTCTGCACTGGACCCGGAGATGGTAGGAGAGGTTCTGGATGTAATGAAAGAACTGGCCAGATCCGGCATCACCATGCTCTGTGTGACTCATGAGATGGGCTTTGCCCGTGAAGTCGCTTCCAGGATCATGTTTTTTGATCAGGGATATATAGCAGAAGAGGGAAGCCCGGAAGAAGTATTCGGCAATCCTAAAAATGAACGTCTCAGAGAGTTTCTCAGCAAAATTTTATAATATGGCATAATGTTAAGAAGAACTGCACATTTTTCTGTATTGAAAGTGTGCAGTTTTCTGTCGTATAGACGAAAGAACTTCGTTTATAGGCAACATCCTCCTGATTAAATGAAGATTATACTCGTATTTTAGCTCTGTTGCAGTTGGTAAGAA
>JAZUHQ010000144.1:0-2649 GCA_045641805.1 Lachnospiraceae bacterium | reverse complement strand
GGAACACCGTGTGCATGTGCTGCTTTGGCAAACTTCTCGATATCCAGCACTGTCAGAGCAGGGTTAGCGATGGTCTCACCAAATACGGCTCTTGTGTTGTCCTGGAAAGCCGCATTGAGTTCTTCCTCAGAACAGTCAGGGCTTACAAATGTCACTGTGACACCCATCTTAGCCTTTGTAACGGAGATCAGGTTGAATGTACCACCGTAGATAGAAGAAGAAGCAACGATGTGGCTGCCACATTCACAAATATTGAAAAGGGCAAAGAAGTTCGCTGCCTGACCGGAAGATGTCAGCATCGCTGCTGTACCACCCTCAAGCTCAGCGATCTTTGCTGCGACATAATCGTTTGTTGGGTTCTGAAGACGTGTATAGAAATAACCGGAAGCTTCCAGGTCAAATAACTTACCCATGTCTTCACTTGTATCATATTTAAATGTTGTGGACTGTACGATTGGAATCTGTCTTGGTTCACCATTACCTGGTCTGTAACCAGCCTGAACACACTTTGTGTTGATCTTATAGTTTTTCATTGTCTGTACCTCTTATTGTTTATTTCAGTGGCTCCGCCACCCATATTGATGCTATTATACACCTTTTACAAAAAAGAAACTACATTTCTTTTTCAATTGTCTTAAGGAGCGCTGTCGCATTTAACCTGAAAGCTTCCCTTGGAGGCGGTATCTTTCTGCCCTTAAGCTTCCAGAAATGCTCTTCCATCCGAAGGAGTCTTGCCTCCTGGTCGGTCTCCTCCCTGATGATTCTACTGATGATGTCCCTTGAGCGCTCCATGCCCGCTTCGATCTTGTCCCAGAGACCATAGGCCACAGGATCATCGATCACTCTGCTATGGATCAGAAGGTAATGGCGGATCGGGATGTGTCTGACTTTCTCAAGGCTCGCTCTGGCTTTCTCGTAAGAGATCAGATAGAGGGGCATATAGGTGCCTTCCGCATAGATCAGTCCAAAGGTTTCCGAGCCGATCATATAATCGTCTCCCACCACGAAGGTGAAGGAGTCTCGCGTATGACCGATCGTCTCGATCGCCCGGATTCGGATATCTTTAAAGCAGAAGACCTGTCCATCCTCCATGATCTCATCCGCACAGATCAGGTCCTCATTGTAATCTTCAGGGAGACATCCGTGATTCACACTGGCGGCCGCCTCAGAGAGCTTACGCATGGTCGCTCTTGCAGATGGCTTTGAGAGAATCCCAAAGGCATAGGCACCTGCATAGACTTTGGCTTCCGGCCAGTATTTTCTGATCACAGGCAGGGCCGCCACATGATCATAGTGGGCATGGGATAAAAAGATGGCATCCAGCGGCTGGTCTCCCAGTATGTCCCTGATGGCCGCCACGGTCTTATCTGCAAACCAGGCCATACCCGGATCAAAGAGGACCGCCCCCTCACCGTGTGCCAGAACAGCAGACCCGTTCATCGGTTCACTGATATAAGTCACCTGCATCATACATTCTCCTCAATAAAGTAGAAAGGATCACCGATATGCTGAAGGAAATGCATGAGCTGGTAAGCACACATGATGGCCACATTTTCTTCCTCCAGAATGCGCTTGACTTCCTTAGCATCAGCCACCACGATCTGGATATCTTCTGTCGCTTCCTGATGGCTGTTATCCGGTTTTCCTTCTGCATAACCGTAGACGGTACTGCAGCACTCGTCGGTCAGGCCGATCGTCATGTAGCGCGGTTTTGTGAACATCTCAGGTGCATGCACCGGCGTCAGCTTCATTCCGGTTTCCTCATAGAACTCTCTCACTGCTGCCTCTTCCACCTTCTCACCTTTTTCCACCAGGCCGGCAGGCAGTTCATAGATATATCCCCCAAGCGGATAACGGTACTGACGGACAAGGACCACATGGTCTTTGTTTTGGCCGCAGACAGCATAAATGCCCACACCGTCCGGCTGATCGCCGTGACTGATGGCTTTCAGGCCTTCCACTTTTTCTGCTCTTGATGTCATGAAATAATCGGACTCTCCGCCATCTCTGTGTCTGACAAGCATGGTATAGAAATTCAGGAAACGATGTTCTGTTTCCTTGTGAACGCTGATAATTCGGTCGCTCATAAGAGCACCTCCCCTTTGTTTTAATCTGCCCTTATTATAGTACATTCAGGCAGTGAAATGAACACGAAAAAGGAATCCTGCTGAACCTTTTCGATTCAGAGGATTCCTTGAACATCATTTATTCAATTCTAACAAAACAGATCTTATCTGTTCTTAAAACCTTAATCCAGTTCGAATGCGCCTGTATAGAGCTGATAGTATTTACCCTTCTGGGCGATCAGCTTCTCATGGCTGCCACGTTCAATGATGTGTCCCTGTTCAAGGACCATGATAACATCAGAGTTCTTGACAGTGGATAATCTGTGGGCAATAACGAAAACGGTTCTGCCGTACATGAGGGCATCCATACCGGCCTGAACAATGGCTTCCGTACGGGTATCAATGGAAGAGGTCGCCTCATCCAGGATCATAACCGGAGGATCCGCAACAGCTGCTCTGGCAATAGAGATCAGCTGACGCTGTCCCTGGGAAAGGCCGCTGCCATCACCGGATAAGACCGTCTGATAACCATCCGGCAGCATACGGATAAAGCTGTCGGCATTGGCCAGTCTGGCCGCCACAA
>JAZUHQ010000143.1:0-4769 GCA_045641805.1 Lachnospiraceae bacterium | reverse complement strand
TACAAAAAGGAGTTAAGTCAGTGTTACCATCTATTATCAGTCCGGCAAATGTGATCATGTTTTTTGTTGGCCTCTATGTACTTTATGTTTTCTGGAAGCCATACCTTACAGCAAGTAAGCCAATGGAAGCCATCGTTGATGGCTATGAGCATCCAAAGGGAGCAACAGACCAGACAGAAGCCAACAGCTACTTTGTACGTTTCATGTACAGACCACAGAAGGCCGGTAAACGTTATTACTGCCTGTCCAAAAACAGCTTTGATTTCAAAGAGGACGCAAAGGCAGCTTATCCAAAGGGTCAGACATTTATGATCCGCACTTATGAGGATGATCAGAAGCAGAGCAGATGCCTGATCACAACTGATACCGCAGACAGAAACAGAAATATTTTGTATTCTCTTGCTGTTGTGATCGGTGTAACAGCCCTCATTGTGGGCTATCAGATCCTTGCAGCCGGTGTATAAACCGGTCCATATTTGTTTTCGTTCTGTCTGTTGCAGAAAGACAGTATGAAATAATCTCTTAGACTGAGGAGGAGAAAAAATGAAAAAGAGAATTTTAGCAGTTGCGCTGACAACAGCTATGGCAGCATCCATGCTTGCAGGCTGTGGCAGCAAACCAGCAGAACCTGCTCCATCCGCACCAGCAGCTACAGAAGCTGCAGGAAATGAAGCAGAGACAGAAGCACCTGTAGAAGAAGGTGCAACAGGTCCTAACGTATTTACATACGCTATTGGCGGTGACCCAGGTGCAAATGTAAACCCTATCACATCCAGTGACAGATGGGGCCTTATGACAACAAACATGATCTATTCCCCATTATTCAAGATTCATGGCGATCAGATCACATGGTACCTTGCAACAGGTTATGAGCTTTCTGAGGACGAGTGCACATACACATTTACACTTCGTGATGATGTCGTATGGTCCGATGGCGAGCCATTAACAGCAGATGACGTTGTATTCACAATCGAGCAGATGATGATCGAGGAGAATGCTTGTGAGATGTACTCCAACTTTGTAACAGCAGAGGGTGCATGTCAGGTTGAGAAGATCGATGACTACACAGTATCCTTCACATTCCCAAGCCCAAGCCCAGCTCATTTCGAAGCTTTCGCTTACCAGATCTACATCGAGCCAGAGCATGTATTCAAGGATGTAACAGATTATGACGCTTATTCTTACGACGGTGCAGTTGTAGGTTCCGGCCCATATATCCTTACAGAGTATTCCGCAGGTTCTTACCTCAAGTTCGAGAAGAACGAGAACTACTTCATGAATACACCATCTATCGATACAATCGTATTCTCCATCATCACATCTAACGACTCTGCAGCACTTGCAATCCAGAGTGGTGAGATCGATGCATGGCCAACAACACCTGCTTATCTTCAGCAGATCGATCTTGAGGCTAACAACCTTCATGTTGAGGCATTCAACCAGGGTCGTATCGGCTACCTGAACATCAACTACAGAAAGGTAACAGATGAGAAAGTACGTCAGGCGATCTTCTATGCACTTGATCGTACACAGCTTGCAACAGCAACATACCTCAGCCCTGATTACTATGATGATGTTTACACATTCCTGCCTCCAAACAACGGCTACTACGATGACAGCACAACAAACAAGTACGAGAGAGACGTTGAGAAGGCTAAATCCTTACTTGCAGAAGCTGGTGTTGCGAACCTGACACTTAAGATGGGTTACAGCCAGGATGATGCAAACATGGAGATCTGGGCACTCCTTGCACAGGAGCAGCTTAGCCAGGTAGGTATCACAGTTGAACTTGCTCCAATGGAACAGGCTGCTTACTACAACGAGCTTTACTCTGAAGACAAGTCCTTCGATATGTTCTTCGGCGGCTACATCATGGGCAGCGATCCACAGACATATGCTACACTTTACATCACAGGTTCCGAGTCCAACTACTCCGGTCTCTCCAGTGCTGTTGTAGATGACTTATTCAACAAGGGTATCACAACATTCGATGAAGGCGAGCGTCAGGCAATCTATACAGATCTTCAGGCTGCTATCCAGGATGAAGCTGTATTCTATCCACTTGCTTCCAACAACTACCTTGTTATCTTCAATAATCGTATCAAGGGTATCGAGGAAATGGGTCTTATTCCTATTTACACACTCGACGATCCTTCCTACCTTCATATTGACTAATTAAAAGGCAATATAAACAGCCGGGAATCGGACTATTCCGGTTCCCGGTTATTTCTTTTTTAATACTCTGAACAGGAGCAATTACTATGGCAAAATATATAGTAAAACGTATTCTGACGGCAATCCCTTTGATTATTGTTATTTCCATTCTTTGTTTCGGCATGATGCAGTTAGCACCTTATGATGCGATTGACGCAATGATCAAACCTGGAATGTCTCCGGAAGTCATTGCACTGATGCGTGCAAAGTATGGATATGATCAGCCGGCTTATATTCAGTACATTAACTGGATCTCCGGTATTTTTCATGGTGAACTTGGTTATTCGATCGTTACAAAGCAGGCGATTGTTGTGGACCTGTCTGTTCGTCTGATCAACACCATCAAACTGGTATTGCCATCTTATCTGACCGCCTATGTCCTTTCCATTATTCTTGGTCTGGTAGCTGGTTCCCATAAGAATAGATGGCCTGATAAGGTAATTGATACACTTGCTTCCATCGGTATCTCTACACCAACTTTCTGGTTCGCGATGCTGCTTCTCTATGTCTTTGGCTATAAGCTGCGTATGCTGCCAACCTTCGGTATGCACACAGTTGGCCTGGAAGCATCCATGGGTGATTACCTGAAACATTTCATTCTTCCATATATCGTTCTGATTCTGGGTTATACACCGGACCTGGTTCGATATGTCCGTTCATCCACCATTACTCAGTTTTCTGAGGATTACGTGGTGGTTCAGACCGCTTTTGGTGCGTCTAAGACAGAGATCATGTTCAAGCACGTACTCAAGAACGTTCTTCTTCCTGTTATCACAAAGCTTGGTATGGCGCTGCCAATGCTGATTACAGGTGCGGTTATCACTGAAACTGTATTTTCCTGGCCGGGTATCGGACCTTACTTCACAGGTGCGGTCAGTGGTATGGATTATCCAATCGTAATGGTGATTCTGCTTCTTTCTTCTACAGCAGTTATTCTGGGTAACCTTCTTGCGGATATCCTCTGCTGTCTGACAGATCCAAGAATCAAAGATATGGGGTAATAGCTATGGCTGAGAAAAAGAAACCAAACAACAGACAGAGAAGAATGGACAATGTCATTGCCGTTCTTAAAAATGATAAATTAAGTATTTTTGCGATCATCTATCTGATCGTTCTGATCGTTGTGATGCTGATCCTTCCGCTCACAAGTCTGGATCCGATCACAACAGATGTTACATCCATGGTTAAGGGTCCATCCGCCCTTCACTGGTTCGGTACAGATGAGCTGGGCCGTGATTACTTTGCACGAGTTCTCTATGGCGGCCGTGTATCCCTGATGGTAGGTGTCCTTGCCATGCTGGCCAGCGCATCCATCGGTATCACGATCGGTACGGTTGCCGGTTATTGCGGTGGTATTATCGATGCCATCCTTATGCGTATCGTAGATGTATTATCCTCCATTCCTTGGCTGATCCTTGTTACTGTTGTCAGCCTTTTCCTGAAGAGAGGTATTACTTCTATTATTATCGTTATCGGTCTTTTCACATGGATGGGTACAGCGCGACTGACGCGAGCGGAAACCTTATCTATTAAGGAACGAGAATATATCATGTATGCCCGATTTGCCGGTGTACCTACATGGCGTATTATCCTCTTCCATATCATTCCGACAGCCTTCCCAACGATCATCGTTGTGGCAACAACAACGATCGCTGATGCGATCATGACAGAAGCTTCCCTGAGTTTCCTTGGTCTTGGTATCGTCCAGCCGGATTCTTCATGGGGAAGTCTCCTTCAGAGAGCTCAGGGTTATCTGCAGAGTTCCATTCATATGGCACTGCTTCCGGGTATCCTGATCGTGCTGACTGTTTTATCCTTTAACAAACTTGGTAACTTGCTTCGTATTTATATTGAACCTCGCGTCAGCAGCGGCGATTCTAATTAATGGAGGGATGATATGAGTACAGAAAATAAAGTTATTTTATCCGTAGAAAATCTGAAGACGACCTTCAAGATGCACAGAAGTACAGTTCAAGCCGTACGTGGTGTTGACATCGATGTCAGAGAAGGTGAGATCTTCGCCGTTGTCGGTGAGTCCGGTTCCGGTAAATCTGTTCTGATGAAATCCATCATGGATATCCTGCCTGAGACAGCGACTGTTACCGCAGATCAGTTGATCTTTGAGGACAAGGACCTTAACAAGATGTCCTCCGAACAGAGAAGAGGCCTTCGTGGTACACGTATGGCCATGATCTTCCAGGATCCGATGACAGCCCTCAATCCTGTAAAGACGATTGGTTCTCATCTGACAGAAGTAATCCTTCGCCATCAGAAGGTTTCCAAGAAAGAGGCGGCTGAGATCGCCATCGATGCTCTTCGAAAGGTTGGCATCCCTTCCCCTGAGAGCCGTATGAAACAGTATCCACACGAGGTCTCCGGTGGTATGGGACAGCGTGTTATGATCGCCATGGCACTTTGCTGTAATACAAAACTGCTCATCGACGATGAGCCAACCACTGCTCTGGATGTAACGATTCAGGCACAGATTCTGGATCTCTTAAAGGAGCTCAAGGAATCTGAGGGCATGAGTATTGTCCTGATCACTCATGACCTGG
>JAZUHQ010000142.1:0-22915 GCA_045641805.1 Lachnospiraceae bacterium | reverse complement strand
CAGCGTTCATCCTGAGCCAGGATCAAACTCTCATGTTTGAATTTGGTCAAGAAAAACATTGGCTGTTTTTTCTCTTCCCGTTTTACTTTGGTTTTTGTTCTTAAAAATCTCTACTTTAGAAATTTTCGGGATTGTTCTATTGTTCAGTTTTCAATGTTCTGTGTTTTTTGCTGTGTCTGTGTTCTTGACTCAGCTTGTATAGAATATCATATTCAAAACTCATTGTCAACACTTTTTTTAAAAAAGTTTTTTGAAGTTTTTAATATTCATTCTATAGCGGAGAAGGAGGGATTTGAACCCTCGCGCCGGTTTCCCGACCTATACCCTTAGCAGGGGCACCTCTTCGGCCTCTTGAGTACTTCTCCGAACCACTTGCGAACGCATCGCAGTGCAGTATTGATTATAGATGAGTATATTCTGTTTGTCAACTACTTTTTTTAATATTTTTGTAAAGATTTTTTACATATAAACAGCATCCACAGGACAAAAGCATATCTTGTGAATGCTGTTTCTTCTTTATCTATATATAGTATAAACAGTGAATTAGTCAATCGTTCTGTATTTGGCTGCTACTTCTTCATATAAATAATTGCCCAGTGAATCGATCACAACGATTGCAGGAAGATTTTCAACCTCCAGCTTACGGATCGCCTCTGTACCAAGATCATCATAGGCAACCACTTCCGCAGATTTGATTGCTTTTGATAAGAGTGCACCGGCACCACCGACTGCTGCAAAATAGACAGCGCCGTTTCTGACAATGGCATCCATGACATCCTGTGATCTTCTTCCCTTACCGATCATGCCTTTAATACCTTTGTCCATCATCAGAGGCGCGTACTTATCCATACGGCTGGATGTTGTAGGGCCTGCAGAACCGATCGGACGGCCTTCTCTTGCAGGAGAAGGTCCCATATAGTATAAAACATTGCCTTCAAGCGCGATTGGTGTTTCCTTGCCTTCAAGGATGGCTTCATACATTCTCTTATGAGCGGCATCTCTGGCTGTATAGATGGTACCTGTGATATACACGTAGTCGCCGGATCTGAGCTGCTCTGTCTCTTCTTTTACAAATGGGGCTCTGATATATCTATCCATGGTCATTCCCTCCTAGAGTACTCTTACTGCATGTCTGTTCACATGACAGCAGATATTGACAGCCACAGGAAGACCTGCGATGTGAGTTGGATATGTTTCAATATTGATGGCAAATGCAGTGACTGTACCGCCAAGACCGCCTGGTCCGATGCCCAGCTTATTGATTTTCTCAAGCATCTCAATTTCAAGGTCTTTGACATATTCGATTTCTGAATGAAGACCAGCTTCTCTTGTCAGGGCATGCTTAGCCATCAGTGCACATTTTTCAAAGTCACCGCCGATACCAACACCGACTACCATTGGAGGACAGGCATTTGGACCAGCAAGGTCAACCGTCTCAAGAATGACTTTCTTGACGCCTTCAATGCCATCTGCAGGCTTTAACATCACCACTCTGGACATGTTCTCGCTGCCGAATCCTTTTGGTGCCAGTGTGATCTTGAGCTGATCACCCTGAACGATCGAGTAGTGAATGATGGCAGGTGTATTATCTTTTGTGTTCACTCTATAGATAGGATCTTCTACTACAGATTTTCTGAGGTAACCATCGATGTAACCTCTTCTGACACCTTCATTGATAGCATCTTCAAGGCCGCCATCCACGATGTGTACTTCCTGACCGATCTCCACAAAGAGAATAGCCATGCCTGTATCCTGACAGATTGGAATCATATCCTTGCCTGCGATATCCAGGTTATCACATAACTGTTCAAGTACCTGTTTACCAAGCGGAGACTGCTCATCTGTAACACTCTTATAGAGCGCCTTTTTCATATCTTCAGAAAGGAAATGTGTCGCTTCAATACACATTTCTTTGATTGTGTCTGTAATCTGTTTACAACTGATTTCTCTCATTTGAAACCTCCTTTTCATATTCGGTTTTGTCTCATCATATGAGTTCAGTTTAAACTATGTTTTTTCTCATGTCAAACACCGCATTTCGTTGCTTTTTCTTTTCCTCCTTAATATAATGAATACGTGGTGTTTATACACCGCATCAAAACTTCATATTTCAAAGAGGATTCGTAATGAAAGATAAAATATATGAACAACTCATGTTTATTCGTAAAACCTTTTATCCGGCTGTAAGAAATCTTTACTCTCTGATCCGGTGGATGTGTATGTCTCTTTTCATCGGTCTGATTGTCGGTCTGGTCGGTACAGGCTTTTATCACTCCATGGCTTATGTCACTGGCATCCGTAACAATACATCCTGGATCACCTACCTGCTGCCGGTAGCCGGTCTTGCCATTGTTTTTCTCTATAATGTCACAGGACAGTATAAGAACAAGGGCACCAACCTGATTCTTTCTGCCGTTCAGTCAGAAGAACATATCTCTGCAGCTGTTGCCCCTCTCATGTTTGTTTCAACCCTGATCACTCATTTATTCGGTGGTTCTGCCGGACGAGAAGGTGCCGCCCTCCAGATCGGCGGAAGTCTTGGTGAACTCTTATCAGAATTCATGGACATCGATGAACATGATAAAAAAATCCTGATCATGTCTGCCATGAGTGCCTGTTTCTCCGCTGTCTTCGGCACTCCGATGGCTGCTGCCATCTTCTCCATGGAAGTGACCAGTGTTGGTATGATGTATTATTCCGCATTTGTGCCATGTGTGACAGCATCCCTGACAGCCCATATGATCGCGCTTTATTTCAAGGCCATGCCGGAAGCCTATGAGATCGGTCTGATTCCTACACTGTCCGCCAATACTTCCGGACGCATTATTGTTGCAGCGATCGCATTCGCGGCGATCTCTGTTATCTTCTGTATCAGCCTTCATATGGCTGAACATACTTACAAAAAGTATTTTTCAAATCCTTATGTCAGAATCTTTGCAGGCGGCTGTATTGTCGTTCTTCTGACCCTGATTCTTGGCACAAAGGATTATATCGGTGCCGGTATGCCGATCATTGAAGAGTGTTTTGAAGGCTCTGTTCCTGCTTATGCCTTCATTCTTAAAATCATATTCACGGCAGCGACGCTGGGCTGTGGCTTTAAGGGCGGTGAGATTGTCCCTTCCTTCTTTACCGGCGCAACCCTTGGCTGTGTCATCGGACCACTCCTTGGTCTTCCTGCACCACTCTGTGCAGCCTGTGGTCTCATCGGTGTTTTTTGCGGCGTTACCAACAGCCCGATCACCTCACTGATCATCGGTTTTGAGCTGTTTGGATTTGAGGCCATGCCTTATTTCCTGATCACGGTTTCCGTCTGCTACATGCTTTCCGGTTACTATGGTCTTTACAGCACACAGAAATTTGTCTACTCCAAATATAAATCAAAAGTGATTAACAGAAAAACACACTAGTTGTGTTAGAAGCCAAAAAGGCTATGATCCAGATGTGGACCATAGCCTTTTTGATTTTTATTTAAACTTATTTGAATGAACCTCAAACATCCGATTCGATTACTCTTCAGCCATTTCTTCCTGGCCTTCGATCATCTCTGCCTCAGGAGTCTCAGCTAATTCATCATCCTCATCGTCAATGATCTTGGCAATACTTGCAACAACCGTGCCCTCATCCAGTGAGATCAGCTTCACACCGGATGTGATACGTTTGAGGACGGAAATACCTTCGATCTTCATACGGATGATAATACCGCCGGATGTGATGATCATCAGCTCTTCATCAGGATTAACGATCTTAGCACCGACAACATTACCTGTCTTTTCGGTGATCTTATAACACTTAACACCCTTACCACCACGGTTCTGGACATTAAATTCATCAACGACCGTACGTTTACCAAGACCCTTTTCTGAAACGATCAGGAGGTCCTTACCTTCGCTGTCGATCTGCATGGAGATGACTCTGTCTTCTTCCTTCAGATTGATACCGATAACACCCATGGAGGAACGACCTGTCATACGGACATCACTCTCATCAAAGCAGATACCCATACCGGCATTGGTGATCAGAATAACCTTATCATCCTTCTTTGTCTCCTTCACCTCAATGAGTTCATCGCCTTCACGAAGTCCGATGGCGATCAGACCTGTCTTACGAATATTCATATATTCTGTGACAGCTGTCTTCTTGACCATACCATTGCGGGTAGCCATCATCAGACACTGGTCTTCTTCATAACCGCTGACAGGAATCATGGCTGTTACTTTTTCGCTGCCTTCAAGCGGAATCAGGTTGACCATAGCTGTACCTCTTGCGATACGGGAAGCTTCAGGAATCTCAAATCCCTTTAATCGGAAGACACGGCCTCTGTTTGTAAAGAAGAGGATCTGGTCATGCGTATTGGCCATCATCAGATTGATGATGCAGTCCTCATCCAGTTTTGTCATGCCCTTGATGCCTCTGCCGCCGCGATTCTGGCTCTTGAAGTTATCCATGGTCATACGCTTGATATAACCGAGCTGAGTCATCGCAATGATCGTATTCTGGCGTTTTACCAGATCCTCCATTGTGATCTCATCCTCGTCATAGCCGATGGATGTTCTTCTCTCGTCACCATATTTATCGCGGATCAGAGTGATTTCTTCCTTGATAACACCAAGAAGTATCTTCTCATCTGCAAGAATAGACTTATAGTATTCAATCTTCTTCATCAGTTCTGCATACTCAGCTTCCAGCTTCTCGCGTTCCAGACCTGTCAGTGCACGGAGACGCATATCCACGATGGCCTGAGCCTGAACTTCTGTCAGACCAAATGCCTTGATCAGCTCTACCTTTGCTTCCGCAACATTTCTGGAAGCACGGATAATACGGATAACTTCATCAATATGATCGAGGGCGATCAGTAAGCCCTGTAAGATATGGGCGCGCTCTTCAGCCTTATTCAGGTCATAACGTGTACGTCTTGTGACAACTTCTTCCTGGTGAGCCAGATAGTACTCCAGCATCTGCTGAAGGTTCAGAACAACCGGCTGGTTATCAACCAGTGCCAGCATGTTGACACCAAAAGTATCCTGAAGCTGTGTATGTTTGTAAAGCTGGTTGAGGATGACATTGGCATTGGCATCTTTTTTCAGCTCAATCACAATGCGCATACCCTCACGGTCGGATTCATCTCTCAGGTCGGAGATACCTTCCACCTTTTTATCTTTATGCAGCTCAGCGATCTTCTCAATGAGCTTCGCTTTGTTGACAAGATATGGAATCTCTGTCGCAACGATGCGCTGTCTTCCGTTTGCCATCTCTTCGATTTCAGTCACGGCTCTCACTTTGATCTTACCGCGACCTGTACGATAGGCCTGTTCAATGGCACTTCTGCCAAGAATCTGAGCACCTGTTGGAAAATCCGGTCCCTTAATGATGGTCATCAGCTCATCGATGCTTGTCTCTTTATCTTCAATTTTATTGTCAATGATACGTACAACGCCATCAATTGTCTCACGAAGGTTGTGAGGTGGGATATTGGTCGCCATACCTACCGCAATACCAGTTGTACCATTGACTAAGAGATTTGGAAATCTGGAAGGGAGTACGGTTGGCTCCTTCTCAGTTTCATCAAAGTTTGGTACGAAATCAACGGTATCCTTATTGATATCCGCCATCATCTCCATGGAGATCTTGCTCAGTCTTGCCTCTGTGTATCGCATGGCAGCGGCGCCGTCGCCATCCACAGAACCAAAGTTACCATGACCGACTACCAGTGGATAACGCATGGACCAATCCTGGGCCATGTTGACAAGTGATCCGTAAATGGAAGAGTCACCATGTGGATGATATTTACCCATGGCATCACCGACGATACGGGCACATTTACGATGTGGCTTATCCGGACCGTTGTTCAGCTCGATCATGGCATAGAGAATTCTTCTCTGTACCGGTTTGAGACCATCGCGGACATCCGGAAGGGCTCGTGATGCGATTACGCTCATGGCATAGTCGATATAGAACGTTTCCATTCGTTCTTTCAGATCGACTTCCTGAACTTTATCAAAGATGTTACTCTGATCGTTCATCTTTTACTTCCTCCTTCTTTTTGTCTGCTGATTAGATATCCAGGTTCTTAACAAACTTGGCATTCTTCTCAATAAAGTCTCTTCTAGGTTCAACATTATCACCCATGAGGATGTTAAATGTTTCATCAATACTCATTTTTTCTGCATCGTCCATTGTAACGCGCAGAAGGATACGCTTGGAAGGATCCATAGTTGTCTCCCAAAGCTGTTCTGCATCCATCTCACCAAGACCTTTGTAACGCTGGATCTTATTGTTCTGATCACGGCCGATCTCAGAAAGAATCTGATTCAGTTCATCATCACTGTAGGCATACCATTCCTTACGATTCTTCTCGATCTTGTAAAGTGGTGGCTTTGCAAGGTAAACATAGCCTTCTCTGATCAGATCCGGCATGAATCTGTAAAGGAATGTCAGCAGAAGGGTACTGATATGCGCACCATCTACATCGGCATCTGTCATGATAATGATCTTATGATAACGAAGCTTTGTAATATCAAAGTCTTCGTGAATACCTGTACCAAAAGCAGTGATCATGGCTTTGATCTCGGCGTTGCCGAGAATCTTGTCCAGTCTTGCTTTTTCTACATTGAGGATCTTGCCTCGGAGCGGCAGGATCGCCTGTGTTGCTCTGGAACGGGCTGTCTTTGCGGAACCACCGGCAGAGTCACCCTCAACGATATAGATCTCACACTTGCTTGGATCCTTATCAGAGCAGTCTGCAAGCTTACCAGGAAGGCTCATACCATCCAAAGCACCTTTACGTCTTGTCAGTTCTCTGGCTTTTCTGGCAGCATCTCTTGCACGCTGTGCCATGAGGGATTTTTCGACGATCATCTTGCCGACAGAAGGATTCTGCTCAAGGAAGATGGCCAGCTTTTCGCTGACAATACTGTCAACCGCACCTCTGGCTTCTGAGTTGCCAAGCTTCTGCTTTGTCTGTCCTTCAAACTGAGGCTCACCGATCTTAATGCTGATGATCGCAGTCAGACCTTCTCGGATATCTTCACCGGAAAGACCCTGCTCACTTTCCTTGATCATTTTGCTCTTCTTGGCATAATCATTGAAAGTCTTTGTCAGCGCAGATCTGAAACCTGCCAGGTGAGTACCACCTTCAGGTGTCGTAATGTTATTAACGAAACTGTAGACATTTTCGTTGTATCCATCATTATGCTGGAAGGCTACCTCCACCATCACATCATCTTTGCTGCCTTCACAGTAGATGATCTGACCATAGAGTGGTGTATTGGCCTTGTTCAGATATTCTACATATTCACGGATACCACCTTCATAGTGGAAAACATCTGTTGCCTTATTTTCTTCTCTGCCATCTGTCAGCGTGATCTTGAGTCCCTTTGTCAGGAATGCAGTCTCTCTGAGACGGTGTTTGAGAATCTTATATTCATAAATAGTTTCTTCGAAGATATCCTTATCAGGCAGGAAAGTAACCATCGTACCTCTTCTGTCTGTAGGACCTACCTTCTGGAGTTCACATAAAACATGACCTCTTGCATAGCGCTGTACATACTCGTAACCATCTGTAAATACATGGACTTCCAGCCACTCGGAAAGGGCATTGACAACGGAAGCGCCTACGCCATGGAGACCACCGGATACCTTGTATCCGCCACCGCCGAATTTACCACCTGCATGAAGGATGGTAAATACAACTTCAACAGCAGGCTTCTGAGCTTTTTCCTGAATACCAACAGGAATACCTCGTCCGTTATCAACTACAGTGATTGAGTTGTCTTCATTGATCGTTACGTTGATTTCTGTACAGTAACCTGCAAGTGCTTCATCCACAGAGTTGTCAACGATCTCATATACCAGGTGATGAAGACCCTTGGAGGATGTACTACCGATATACATACCCGGTCTTCTTCGAACGGCCTCAAGACCTTCGAGAATCTGAATCTGATCTGCACCGTAATCTTTACTCATAAGTTACTCCATTTCTATTGTTCTGTAGTGAGTGTTACCACTCCGTCTGTTACTTTGAAAATACGATCTATATTAAATCTTCTTCCTACAAATTCATCCAGGCCGGTACATGTGATCACCGTCTGAATATCTTTGATGCAATCCAGCAGATAATTCTGTCTGGAGCTGTCCAGTTCCGATAAGACATCATCCAGTAAGAGAACCGGTGTGTCGTGGATCATGGACCTTACAAATTCTATCTCTGCAAGCTTCAGTGACAGTGCAGCGGTTCGCTGCTGTCCCTGAGACCCAAACTTACGAATGTCTATTTCTTCAATTTCGAATGTAAAGTCATCTCTGTGTGGTCCTATGCCTGACATTTTCATTCTGATATCCTGTTCTCTCTGGAAGAACAGTTTTTGTTCAAAATCCTCTGCAGAGACGCTTGGCTGATAACGGATCACCATATGCTCCTTATCACCGGTCAGACGGCTGTGGATCGGACGGATCCATTCATTCAATCTTTCAATGAAAGCCTGTCTCTCGCGGATGACGCGGCAGCCATAGTCGACCATCTGCATATCCCATATATCCAGGGTGGATTTCAGCGAATCATCAAAAGCCATCTGCTTGAGAAGGTTATTTCTCTGATTCACGATTTTATTATAATTGGAGATATCATGAAGATAGACTCTGCTGAGCTGGCAAAGCTCAAGATCCAGAAAACGTCTTCTTTCACCGGGACCGTTTTTGATCATGGCCAGATCTTCCGGCGAAAAACAGATCATATGAATCAGGCCAAACAGTTCACCGCTTCGCTTGATCGGTATGCCGTCGATCGCAATGCCCTTGGCTTTGCTGCGTTTTAAATGCATGTCTATCTTATGTTTGATATTCTCTCTGGAAAGCATCAGTCTCAGGTGTGCATCGTCCCTGCCAAACTTCAGCATTTCCTTATCTTTGCTGCCGCGATGTGATTTCGTCGTGGCACACATGTAAAGGGCTTCCAGGACATTGGTCTTTCCCTGAGCATTATCTCCGTAGAAGATATTGATGCCCGGGCTCATCTCAATGGCCAGATGCTCATAATTTCTGAAATTTTCAAGGGCTAATGATTCTACGTACACGATTCACACCTTAGCTCATTAAATCACTTCGACTGTCTCTCCTTCAAACTCAACGATATCGCCGGATACGATCTTCTTACCTCTCATCAGGCATACCTTACCGTTGACTTTGACAAGACCTTCCTGGATCACGATCTTGGCGTCCACACCGGAACCAACCAGACCTGTCGCCTTTAACAGCTGACCCAGTTTAATGTTTTCATCTCTTAATGCAAATGACTGCATCTCATATCCTCCTAAATGTTAAAGCTGATCGGTAAGATCAGATAAACATAAGACTGCTCATCATTCTTGATCACGAATGGTGCCTTTGGATTAACAAGATACATGGTAATCTCTTCATCATCAATCACACGGAGTGCATCCAGAATGAATCTTGGGTTAAAGCCGATCATCAGATCACGGCCTTCTTTCTTAATATCAATATCCTCGTTCATGGAACCGATCATGGACTGGATCTTCAGTTCTACAGAGCTGTCTGTAATGTTGATAATGATTGGCTTTCTGTCGCTTTCTTTGATCAGAAGAGACGCACGTTCGATACAGCTCTGGAATTCTTTTTTATTGATCACGATCTTCGTATTGTAATCATTGGAGATCATACGGTCGATCTGGAAATATTCACCTTCGATGAGTCTTGATACAACCGTTGTCTGATCAAACTCAAATAAGATGTGTCTGTCTGTGAAATAGATATTCACATCATCTTCAATACCACCTGAAAGAATCTTGGAGATTTCGTTCATGGTCTTACCAGGAACAACAACCTTTGCAGGTGCATAGCTCTCCTTCAGTTCGATCTTACGGATGGAGATTCTCTGACCATCCAGAGAAACAACCTTTAACTGGTCACCGTTGATCTCAAAGAGCTCACCGCTCATCAGACGGTTGCTTTCATTATCAGCGATAGAGAAGATTGTCTGACGGATGATCTCTTTTAAAGAGAACTGGGATAAGGAAATAAAACGGCTCTTTTCGATTTCAGGAAGAGCGACAAAATCCTCACCGGATTTACCGGAAATATTAAACTTAGCTTTATCACAGCGAATCAGCGCTTTAGACTGGCTGTCTGTTTCGATCGTTACTTCACTGTCAGGAAGTTTTCTGACGATCTCAGAGAAAAGTTTTGCTTCAAGGGCGATACATCCTTTATCAAGGACATCACCATCAACGATCGTTTCAATACCAAGATCCATGTCATTGGCTGTCAGTTTGATGACGCCGTCATTGGCATTGATCAGGATACACTCAAGGATAGGCATTGTTGTCTTTGCAGGTACCGCTTTAAGTACTGTATTTACACCCGCTAAAAGAGCTGTCTTACTGCAAATGATCTTCATTTGTATTGATTTCCTTTCTTTGATCTGCTGTCCGGCCTGTATTTAGGAAAGTGAAAAGTTTTCCACGATGATCCAGAAATCGACCCTTAGCGACAGCGCAGAACCATATATAAATATATAAAAATGTAGTTGTAGTAGTAGAGGCCGTTGATGAAGTGGATAACCTCAAAAGGCCTGTATTTATGCGTCTTCCGGCGTGTCCGTCACTGTGAATTGTGATTGGAAAGAAAGAGGAAAAACAGGGAGTTTTCCACATTTCGAAAAAACGGACTTTTTGTCGGCTGCATGATTATCAACCGATGTTCAACTGCGGAAGATGAGTTATCAACAAGGTATGCACCTATCTGTGCACAGAAGCGCCTATTTCGGTGGATTCAGCTTCTTTGTGATAATGTTGATCGTATTCTTAAGCTCAGCACTTTCGTTGATGCTCTTTTCGATCTTACGTACACCGTGAAGGACAGTTGTATGGTCCTTACCGCCCAGGTTACTGCCGATAGCAGCCAGAGAGAGGTCGGTATACTTGTGACACAGATACATAATGATCTGTCTTGGCTCGGCAATGATCTTACTGCGGCCGGAACCTTTGATATCGGCGGCTGTGAACTGATTGTTGTAGTGGTCAACCACAGTCTCAATGATCAGTTCAGGTGTGATCGGTCTGGATTCATTTGGAGAAATGATATCCTTCAGAACAGACTTTGTAAGGTCAATGTCGATCTTGCTTGTTTTGTTGAGACGTGCGAAGTTGCTGATCTGTTTCAGGGCACCTTCAAGTTCACGGATATTGGAGACAATGCGTTCTGCAATATAGTGAAGGGCAGGTTCGCTGATGGTGATGTTCTCAAGTTCAGCACGTTTGGCAAGAATGGCAACACGTGTATCGTAGTCCGGAGACTGTACATCGACTGTGACACCGGCACGGAATCTGGAGATCAGTCGTTCCTCGATACCCACAATGTCTTTTGGTGGCTTATCAGCGGAGATGATGATCTGTTTCTTGTTGTCATAAAGTGTATTAAAGGTATGGAAGAATTCTTCCATAGTACTGTCTTTGTTGGCAATGAACTGAATATCATCGATCAGAAGCATATCGATGGTACGATATTTATCCTTGAAAACCTCTGTTTTCTTGGTTTTGATGGCATTGATCAGTTCACTTGAAAAAGTCTCAGTTGTTGTATAAATAATCTTGTAATCAGGATTCTGCGCGAGGATCTGATGCGCTACAGACTGCATCAGATGGGTCTTACCAAGACCTACACCACCATAGATAAACAATGGGTTGGCGTATTCTCCGGGATCGGAAGCAACGGCCATCGCAGTCGCATGTGCAAGTTCATTGTTTTTACCTACGACGAAAGTATCGAATGTATACTTTGGATTTAATGTGCTGTTCGTATTGACAGGGCCGGGTTTGTGGATCGGAACGGCTTTGTTCTGTTCAACATTGGCTCTGCAGGTAATATTGACATCATAGTAGGCGTTGTAGTGCTCAGAAATAGCAGCAACGATGTAGTCGCCATACTTTTTCTTGACGTGTTCGCACATTTTATCAAGTTCATCAGGCACAAGTAATGTGACTGTAGAATCTTCAATCGCATAGACGGTCAGTGGTTTGATCCAAAGATTAAAAGGAGCCGGCAGAATGCTGTATTCAATTTTCATTTTCTCAATGATTTCAGGCCAATCTTCTTGAAGTTTGTTAATCACGATACTCCCCCTAATTATATATTATGCTAAATCTAATCTATTTTATCGTATTTTCAAACGGTTGACAATGGAGTTGCAACAAAAACTTATTATAATAAGGAAAAAACTCGTTCAGTGGAAAAGGGTTTGGAGGTGTGGAAATGGTGGATTGAAATTTGTGGATAAGTGAATAACAAGTTATCCACAGGGTGTGATTTGGTGGATAAAAGTTTTACAAATTGACATAAAATGTTAAACAAGTATTACAAACCTATTAAATTCACAGGGGGTCAAAAAATTATCCACAGGCCTGAAAGCCTTGATTTTACTGGAAAAATAATGAGTTATCCCATTTAATACACTACTTATCCACAGGTTATCCACTTTTTGTGGAAAAAAAGATAGAAAAAGCTACTTTCTACCCAAACGGTGGAAAGGTTTGTGGAAAAGAGTCCTTTACTATCCACATAACCCACAAACACGGGAAAAAACGGGATTTTTTTACTTGACGTACATAGTAACTGCTAATATAATAGAATGGATTGAAATAATAAAATAACGTCAGTATGCATTCTGACTGACGTATTGGATAAAGGAGGTGCACACCACTATGAAAATGACATTCCAGCCAAAAAAGAGACAGAGATCTAAAGTACATGGTTTCAGAAAGAGAATGAGCACAGCTAACGGCAGAAAGGTTTTATCTGCAAGAAGAGCTAAAGGAAGAAAAGTATTATCAGCATAATTGTACCCTATTTTAGTGGTATCATAGATGTCAGCTTAGGCCGCAGGAATGTGGCCTTTTTCTTCTATTAAGATGATTCAGTGAGACCATTTTGAAAGGATGTAGTAAATGGATTTTTCAGAATCATTAAAGAAAAACAGAGATTTTAGAACTGTATATGGGAATGGAAAATCACGTGCGAATTCATTGCTTGTCATGTACGTGATGCGAAATGGAACAGAGAAGAACAGATTAGGTATATCTGTTAGTAAGAAAGTTGGAAACAGTGTAGTCAGACATCATCTGACAAGGTTGATCAGAGAAATCTACCGTCTGAATGAAAAGAAGTTTCAGAAAGGTCTGGATATGGTCATCGTTCTGAGAGTGACCGCAAAGGATGCGGATTATCATGCTCTGGAAAGTGCTGTGATGCACCTGGGAAGAATCCATAAGATTCTTGAGAAGGAAGTAAGTGAGACATGATGAAAAAGGTACTTATCGGCATCATCAGGTTTTACAGAAAATACCTCTCCCCTTTAAAAGGAAGAGGTTGTTGTATCTACATACCAACATGTTCCCAGTATGCAATCACTGCGATTGAAAAATACGGTGCAGTCAAGGGCGGTTACCTTGCTGCAAAAAGAATTATGAGATGCCACCCGTTTCATAAGGGTGGA
Source organism: Lachnospiraceae bacterium (assembly GCA_045641805.1). Lineage (GTDB taxonomy): Bacteria > Bacillota > Clostridia > Lachnospirales > Lachnospiraceae > Coprococcus_A. The sequence goes on along the minus strand of JAZUHQ010000142.1, from coordinate 9,414 downwards.
TATGATCCTGTTCCATAAACCAAGGAGGACACTAGAGTGGATATTTTAGTCTTAACACAGCAGGGTGGTATTCTGAAGCCATTTGGTATTATTCTGGGTATCATCATGAACTATATTTATCTCTTCCTTTCAATGTTAGGAATTGAAAATATAGCGATCGCCATCATTTTATTTACTTTCATTATTAATGTATTAATGATTCCGCTGACAATCAAGCAGCAGAAGTTCCAGAAGATGTCTTCAATCATGCAGCCTGAACTGAAAAAGATTCAGAAGAAGTATGATGGACGTAAAGATGAGAGATCAATGCGTATGCAGCAGGCAGAGACACAGGCTCTCTATGATAAGTATGGTGCAAGCCCAACAGGCGGCTGTCTCCCATTACTGATCCAGATGCCTATCCTTTTTGCTCTGTATCGTATTATTTATAACATTCCGGCTTATGTACCACAGGTTAAAGCACTTTACATGAATATCGCAGATCCTATCTTCAATGCAGCTGGTTCTGCTGATAAGATGGCTCAGTTCATCAGTGATAACAGCCTTCGTGTCATGAACTTTGACGGAACAAACATTGATAAGATTATCGATGCATTATACACTGTACCATCAACAGCATGGGATGCATTATCCAAGGTATTTGAAGGTGCACCGGATGTTGTTTCCGCTATTGATATGTACTCAGATAAGATCGTTTCCATCAACACATTCATTGGTGGTATGAATCTTTCCAACGCACCTGTACATCTTGGTCAGGGTATCCCTGGTCTTTTCCCTGGTATTCTTATTCCTGTTCTTGCAGGTCTTTCCCAGTGGATCAATATCAAGATCAATCAGAGAAACTCCGCTCCTATCGATACAGATAGTCAGATGGGTTCCACAATGAATACAATGAATACAATGATGCCATTAATGTCTGTATTCTTCTGTATTTCATTACCAACAGGTATCGGTCTCTACTGGATCGCAAGTGCTGTATTCAGAACATTATGTACACTCTTCATTGACTTTGCATTCCTTAACAAGTCCGTAGAATCCATCATCGAGGAGAATAAGGAAGTAGCTGCAAAGAAAGCTGAGAAGCGTCAGGAAAGAGAAAAACAGATCGAGCAGTACTCCACAATGAGAACAAAGTCCATCTCCAAGCTTGCTAACACATCTGTGGAAGGTAAGGGTGAGAATGCGAAATCTGTAAGAGAAGAGAAAAACGTATCCAGTTCAAACAACAGGGGTTCAGCAAAGAAAGGAAGCGTATCCGGATACGCGAACATGCTGAAAAAAGACAAATAATTTGGGGGATTAATTAAGAATGGAATACATGCAGTTTAGTGCAAAGACAGTTGAAGAAGCTGTTACTGAAGCACTTATTAAGCTTGAAATTACAAGCGATAAGCTTGAATATGAAGTTGTTGAAGAAGGCAGCTCAGGTTTCTTTGGTCTTTTCGGCAGCAAGCCTGCAGTGATCAAGGCACGTAAGAAATTCAATCTTATCGATCATACATATGAGTTTCTTGAGAAGTTATTCAAATCCATGAGCCTGGATGTCAAGAGTAACATCGAGTATGATGAAGAAGAAAAGAACATGAACATCGTTTTTGACGGTGAAGATATGGGTCTTCTGATTGGTAAAAGAGGTCAGACACTGGATTCTCTTCAGTACATCATCAGCCTGGTTGTCAACAAGGAAAACGATTCCTACATCCGTGTAAAGGTTGATACAGAGAACTACAGAGAGAGAAGAAAAGCAACACTTGAGAATCTCGCAAAGAACCTTGCTTACAAGGTAAAGAGAACAAGAAAGTCTGTAGCACTTGAGCCAATGAATCCTTATGAGCGCCGTGTGATCCACTCCGCATTACAGAATGATCGTTATGTTGAGACACATTCCGAAGGTGAGGAGCCATACCGTAAGGTAGTGATCACTCTTAAGAAAGAGCTTAAGGAAAGAAAGAACTTCAAGACAGGCGGTTTCAAAAACAACAATCGCCGCAGATCCAACAACAGTTTTGCTGCACGCAACACAGATGCTGCTAAGGCAAAAGAAGCTGGAAAAGGTTCAATCAGCGAATAATCAGAAATTGAGCGCGCACATCATGGTGCGCGCTTTTCTGGCTATGTAGAAAAACGCTTTTCTCTATAGCCAGAAAAGCGATACTATGAATAGAAAATGATGGAGAAAGATGCATGATACAGAAAGATACCATTGCAGCAATTTCAACCGGCATGAGCAATGCCGGTATCGGTAAAGTTAGATTAAGTGGTGACGAGGCGCTGGAGATCGTCAGCCGTATTTATAAGAGTCCGGATGGTCATAAAGATCTTCGCAAGGTGAACTCTCACACGATTCATTATGGTTATATCTATGATGGTGACCAGGTCATCGATGAGGTTCTGGTCCTGATCATGAAAGGACCCAACAGTTATACCCGTGAGGATGTGGTAGAGATCGACTGTCATGGTGGCGTTGTTGTTATGAAACGCCTTCTGGAGACCGTCATTAAATATGGTGCAAGACCAGCAGAACCCGGAGAATTTACAAAACGCGCTTTCCTGAATGGACGAATCGATCTCTCACAGGCAGAGGCTGTTATCGATGTGATCAATTCTACCAGCAACATGGCGCTGGAAAGTTCACTCAGTCAGTTAAAGGGAAGCGTTAAAAATAAGATTTCCGAGATTAGAAAAGGCATTATCGGTAATATCGCATTTATTGAGGCCGCACTGGATGATCCTGAACATATCAATGCGGAGGGATTTGGAAGTGAGCTGGCTGATAAAGTGGATGTCTATATCAGGGAGCTGGATAAGCTTTATAAGAGTGCCGATAACGGACGTCTTGTCAGAGAAGGTATCCGTACAGTCATTATCGGAAAACCGAATGCCGGTAAATCTTCTCTCATGAATGTTCTGCTCGGCGAGGATCGCGCGATCGTTACAGAGATCGCCGGTACCACACGTGATACACTGGAGGAATCCATGTCCATTGGTGGTATCCCACTGCGTATCATTGATACGGCAGGTATCCGTCAGACCGATGATGTGGTTGAAAAAATCGGTGTCGATAAGGCCATCAGTTTTTCGGAAAATGCGGATCTTCTCATTTATGTTGTGGACAGTTCCACGCTCTTAGATGATAATGATCATGAGATCATTCAGATGATCAGAGGAAAAAAAGCCATTGTACTGCTCAACAAATCCGATCTTGAGACTGTGACAGGTAAAGATGTGGTTTCTGAGCTTGTAGATGCGCCTATTATTGAGATTTCAGCAAAAACCGAATCAGGTATCAATGAATTCGAAGAAACGCTTAAAAAGATGTTTTTCGATGGCCAGGTAGGTTATAATGAAGAAGTTACGATCACCAATGTTCGTCATAAGAACCTGATCGCAGGTGCACTGGATAGTCTCAGAATGGTTATGAGAAGTATTGAAGATGGCATGCCTGAAGATTTCTTTTCCATTGATCTGATGGATGCTTATGAACAGTTAGGATTTATCATTGGTGAAGCCGTAGAGGAAGATCTGGTAGACACGATCTTCAGTGACTTCTGTATGGGTAAATGATTTAAAATTTGGAGGCTATTTTGGAATTCAGATATGAAGCATATGATGTAGCTGTCATCGGTGCGGGACACGCAGGATGTGAAGCTGCACTGGCCTGTGCAAGGCTTGGACTCGAGACGATCATCTTTACGATCAGTATTGAGAGTATTGCGATGATGCCTTGTAATCCAAATATCGGCGGCAGTTCCAAGGGACACCTTGTAAGAGAGATTGATGCACTTGGCGGTGAAATGGGTAAAAACATTGATAAGACATTTATCCAGTCCAAGATGCTCAACAGCTCCAAGGGACCTGCGGTTCACTCACTGAGAGCACAGGCAGATAAAGCAAACTATAGCAGAGAGATGCGCAAAACGCTGGAAAACACAGATCACCTGACGATCAAGCAGGCAGAGATCATTGATATCATTGTTGAGGATGGTCAGGTAACAGGTGTTAAGACAGCAACGGGTGGAATCTATCCATGTAAGGCAGCTGTTCTTGCAACAGGTACTTACCTGAAAGCAAGATGTCTGTGTGGTGAATCGATCACAGAGACAGGACCGAATGGTCTGAAAGCAGCGGGTCTTTTATCCCAGGCGCTGAGAGATAAAGGTATTGAGCTTGTTCGATTTAAGACAGGAACACCTGCGCGAATGGACAAGCGTACCATTGATTTTTCAAAAATGGTTGAGCAGTTTGGTGATGAGGTGGTTGTTCCATTCTCATTCACAACCGATCCGGCCGATGTTCAGATCGAGCAGGTTTCCTGCTGGCTCACTTATACAAATCCGGAGACACACCGTATTATCAGAGAGAACCTGGATCGTTCTCCAATCTATGCCGGTGTCATCGAAGGTACGGGTCCTCGTTATTGTCCTTCAATCGAGGATAAGATTGTTAAATTTGCAGACAAAGAAAGACATCAGGTTTTCCTTGAACCGGAAGGTATCAATACCAATGAGATGTATGTAGGTGGTATGTCCAGTTCTCTTCCGGAGGATGTCCAGTACAGAATGTACCATACAGTACCTGGTCTTGAGAATGCAAAGATTGTCAGAAATGCTTATGCAATCGAGTATGACTGCATTCCTGCCATTCAGTTAAAACCAACACTGGAGTTTAAAAATATCAGAGGTCTTTTCAGTGGTGGTCAGTTCAATGGCAGTTCAGGTTATGAAGAAGCAGCTGCTCAGGGTCTTATGGCCGGTATCAATGCAGCAATGGAACTGCTTGGAAGAGAACAGGTGATTTTAAAGAGATCCGATGCTTATATCGGTGTTCTGATCGATGACCTTGTGACAAAGGAAACACACGAGCCATATCGTATGATGACATCCAGAGCAGAATATCGTCTTCTTCTCAGACAGGATAATGCAGATGAGAGATTGACGACTATGGGATACAATATCGGATTAATAGATGAGAATCGTTATCAAAAACTGGTTCGGAAAGAATCTCTGATCAGTCAGGAAATTGAACGTGTGGAAGCCATCAATATTGGTGCAAGCAAAGAAACACAGGATCTTCTTGAAAGATGCAAGAGTACACCACTCAAGACGGGTGCTACTTTGGCAGAACTGATCCGTCGCCCTGAGATGAACTATGACATGCTGGCTGACCTTGATCCTGAAAGACCGGCTCTTCCGGTTGATGTCACCAATCAGGTAGAGATCCGCATCAAGTATGACGGCTATATCAAACGTCAGATGATGCAGGTTGAAAAGTTCAGAAAGCTTGAAAACAAGATTATTCCCGAAGATATCATCTATGCGGATATTCATGGCTTAAGACGTGAGGCACAGCAGAAACTGGATAAGATCCGACCTGTATCCATTGGACAGGCATCCCGTATTTCAGGTGTCTCTCCTGCTGATATCTCGGTTTTATTGATATATCTTTCACAATCTAAATAAGGAGTTTGTATGTATAATACGGACATTTTTGTAAATAAAGCTAAAGCGGTAGGCGTTGAATTAACAGATCATCAGGTTGAGCAGTTTGTGACTTACTATGAGATGATGGTTGAAAAGAATAAAGTTATGAATCTGACAGCTATCACTGAATTTGATGAAGTGATTGATAAGCACTTCGTAGACAGTCTTTCTATCGCAAAGGCCATCGATATGAGTCAGATCCATACGATCATTGATGTTGGTACTGGCGCCGGTTTTCCCGGTATTCCTCTCAAGATTGCTTTTCCTCACATCAAGATCACGCTCATGGATTCTCTGAATAAGCGTATCAACTTCTTAAATGAAGTGGTTGCTGCTTTAAAACTCGAGAATGTGACAACTTGCCACAGCAGAGCCGAGATTCTTGCTCAGGATAAGAATCATAGAGAAAAGTATGATTTGTGTACTTCAAGAGCGGTTGCCAATTTATCCACACTCAGTGAATACTGTTTACCATTCGTCAAAATCGGTGGATTATTCCTCTCCTACAAGTCAGGAAATGTGGATGAAGAGTTAGCGGCTGGTGCAAAGGCTATTCAGGTACTTGGTGGTGAAACAGGCAAGGTGGTCAGCTATATGCTTCCGGATACAGACTATGGCCGTACACTTGTCCCTGTCCATAAGGTGAAAACAACACCTAAGAAGTATCCAAGAAAAGCAGGTACACCTTCCAAAGAACCTATTCAGTAAAGGAGCTTTATCGTATGATCAGAGGTTTATATTTAATTGGCTGCCAGGATGACTGGCATGAAGTTTTAGACATAAGAAAAAAAGTATATGCTTCAGAGTATGGTATTGAAGTTGAGGAAGATGAAGAAGATGCAATGGCGATGCAGGTTATCTTGTATGATGGTCAGGAAAAACCAATCGGCAGCTGCCGAATGATCTTCGATTTAGATGGTGCTTATCAGTTTGACTATCTTGCGGTCCTTCCTGAAGAGAGAAAGAACGGCTACGCTGATTTCATTATGCACATGCTTTTTGATAAAGCGAAGATGTGCGGCGCTGTTTCACTGGAAAGTAAAGAGCTTGGACATTATCAGGACTACTTTAAGAGATATGGTTTCGAGTTAAAGGAAGATAAGATCAGCCTTGATCTGAATCGATATTTTAACACTCATAAGTGCTGCCATTAATAAAATATTTAAACCTATAAAGGATAGTATAAAAGCTTGTAAGCAACAAAAAAAGAAGAATGTTTCACGTGAAACATTCTTCTTTTTTTACTTATCTGCCTTATCTTCTTTATCAGATTTTTCAGGCTTTTCGATTTTTGTTTTCATAGAAGCAGTTCTCTTCTTTAATTTTTCTGTGAAAGAACTTGTGTTAGGAAGCTTAACACGATTCTTTAAGGAATCAAGTACATTTTCCTCTGCCTCCGGAACATCATTCTTTGTAATCTTTGAACCTGTCACAGAATTACCGGAAATGGCTCTCTGGATAGCTTCTGCCTCTTCATTACTTAACTGAAGATTGCATTCGCCTCTGACAACTTCTTTGATATAGGTATAAGAACCTTCTCTGCTGTGAATGCAGTTCATAACGAAACCGCTGTCACTGTCATTGAGCATTGCATAAGCAAAACTTAATTTACCGCCCAGTTCCTTGAATGCATCGTATCTGACAATACCCAGTTTCTGGTAGGACTTATTTAAGCTTTTCTCAACATAAAGCATACGCTTGTGAAGCAGTTCAGTCTGTTCATGAACCTGATCCATGTTGTCGAGTTCCTGTCTGAATGCTTCTTCCAGGCTTTTACCTGTCTTACCCTTCATGAACATCTTATAGTTCATTTCAAGTCTGGACTGACGAATCAGAAGGAAGATGACTAATCCAATCATGATGACTGTCAGTACCAGGGATAAGATGACCAGAATACCCGGATCAAAATTTAATTTTGCAAAAATTTTACTTTCCATCTGGTTCCTCCTGATTAGTGAATGGACTGGATAAGAGAGATAATTCTTTCAAGTTCATCTGAAGAATAGTACTCGATTTCAATCTTACCCTTCTTTTCATTTTTGTAGTTGATTGTCACTTTAGATCCTAAGATTTCTTTGATGGAATCCTCAAGATCATGGTAGACAGCTGCCATCTGTGGATCCGGCTGTTTTTTTGCAGGTTTGATCGTTGTCAGATTCTTTACAAGCTTTTCAGTTTCTCTAACACTTAACTTGTTATCAAAAATCTTCATTGCAGCCTGGTACTGTAACTCTTTATCTGTAATACCAAGAATCGCACGACCATGACCACTTGTGATCATTTCTTCTACGATCATCTGCTTAACGCGATCATCTAATTTCAATAAACGAAGAGAGTTTGTGATTGCTGTACGGCTTTTGGATACCTTCTCAGCAGCTTCTTCCTGTTTTAAACCGAACTCTTCGATTAAATGCTGAAATGCGATGGCTTCTTCAATTGGATTAAGATCTTCTCTCTGAATGTTCTCAATCAGAGCAATCTCAACTGCTTCAATTGGAGAATAGTTTTTGATCACGACAGGAAGCTTTGTCAATCCGGCGATTCTTGCAGCTCTCCATCGTCTTTCACCAGCGACAATCTTATAATAATCATCCACTTTCTGGACAATCAATGGCTGAATAATACCATGTGTTTTGATAGAATCAGCTAATTCCTGAAGTGCTTCATCATCGAAGTTCTTTCGTGGCTGAGCTCTGTTAGGTTCAATCTCATCAATATCGAGATAAGTTTCAGCAGGTTCTTTGATGATCTTCTCAACAACCTTCTCTACCGGAACTTCCTTTTCAACAATCTTCTCAACGATTTTCTCTACAGGTACTTCTACAACCTTTTCGACGATTTTTTCAACAGGTACTTCGACGATCTTCTCAACAACCTTTTCAACAGGAACATCAACAATCTTTTCTACAAGATTATCTTTTGCTTCTGTTTTAGCTGGTTTTGCAGAAGGTGCTGTTTTTTCTTTTGCAGGCTGGGTTGATGGAGCAATAAGAGCATCTAAACCCTTTCCTAAGCCCATTTTTCTCTTTGGTGCCATAATCGTTTATACCTCGTATTCAATGACTTCTTTAGCAAGTCTTCTGTATGCGTCAGCACCTGCAGATCTGGAATCGTACATGTTTACAGGCATACCATAACTTGGCGCTTCAGCTAAACGTACATTTCTTGGAATGATTGTTTCGTAAATATGCTGATTAAGATTGTCTTTAACATTTTCAACGACCTGTAAGGAAAGGTTTGTTCTTGAATCATACATAGTGAAGACAATACCATCCAGGACTAATTCTGGGTTCAGTCTGTTTTTGATCAGGTCTACTGTGTGAATCAGCTGAGATAAACCTTCAAGTGCATAGTACTCACACTGAATAGGTACAAGTACTGAATCAGATGCTGTTAAAGCATTGATTGTAAGAAAATTTAAGGAAGGAGGGCAGTCAATGATAAAGAAGTCATAGTCTTCTTTGATCTGTGCCAGCTTATCCTTTAATAAGTATTCTTTATTGTCATAGTTGATCAATTCGATTTCTGCACCGGAAAGATTGATGTTAGCTGGAATAACCTGAAGGTTCTCCTGGACACTATCATAGATACAATCTGATAATGGAAGATCTTCTAAAAGTAATTCATAGATCGTGTTTTCAACATCATTTTTATCAATTCCAAGACCACTGGATGTATTTCCCTGAGGATCGATATCAATTGTCAGTACTTTTTTACCGGCTTCAGCAAGACATGCAGAAAGATTGATCGCAGTTGTTGTTTTACCTACGCCACCTTTTTGGTTAGCGACTGCTATAATTTTTCCCATAAATCCTCCTTTATTGCTGTTTGCAGCTTATTATAGTATAGCATTTTTCCTGAGTTTTATCTATAAATTAAGGAAGGAAACTTAATTTTGGACGTTTTCATAAAAATGAATTCATACCAGTACGAA
>JAZUHQ010000141.1:0-3362 GCA_045641805.1 Lachnospiraceae bacterium | reverse complement strand
CATGGCAATCTTGTCTTCCAGGAACATGGAAACACATACACCTGTGGAGGCACCAACAGACATGAAACCTGCATGACCCAGGCTGAGCTCACCGGAAATACCAACAACCAGGTTCAGAGAAACAGCCATGATAATGTAGGCACAGATTGGAACAAGCTGACCAGCCAGAGAGTTGGTTAATACGCCTGTCTTTGCCAGAACCTGGAAAACAGCAAAAAATACGATAACGATGCCGTAATTGATAAAGGCATCTTTGGATGCTTTTGACATTGTATTCATACGCGGCACCTACACTTTCTCCTGAACGTACTTACCAAGCAGACCGGATGGTTTAACGATCAGGACAATAATCAGAACTGCAAATACGATTGCATCAGATAACTGTGTGGAGATATAAGCCTTGGCAAAGATTTCGATGATACCAAGAAGAATGCCACCCAGCATCGCACCAGGAATAGAACCGATACCACCAAATACCGCAGCTGTGAAAGCCTTGATACCAGGCATGGCACCTGTTGTTGGCATCAGTGTTGGATATGCGGAACACAGAAGCACACCGGCGATCGCAGCAAGACCGGAACCGATGGCGAATGTGAGAGAAATCGTACCGTTAACGTCAATACCCATGAGCTGTGCAGCACCCTTATCCTCGGATACGGCTCTCATGGCTTTACCCATTTTTGTCTGACTTGTAAAGAATGTCAGCGCAAGCATGATCACGATATTGGCAACGATTGTGATCAGTGCTGTGCCAGGGATGGTCACAGGACCTGCTTTGATCGTTGGAATGAAAGAAACCATGTTAGGGAATGACTTTGGATTGGATGACCAGATCAGAAGCGCAGCATTCTGAAGGAAATAAGAAACGCCGATCGCTGTGATCAGTACAGCCAGAGAAGAAGCACTTCTCAGTGGCTTATATGCCAGTTTCTCGATGACGATACCAAGGATCGTACATACGATAATGGCAACGAGAATGGAAGGCACAGGACCAAGGCCCATGTAAGATGTGGCACAGAATGCCATGTAACCACCAATCATGATAACATCGCCGTGAGCGAAGTTCAGCATTTTGGCAATACCATAAACCATGGTATAACCCAGAGCGATGATGGCGTATACACTACCAAGGCTGATACCGTTGATCAGGAATGTCAGTAACATAAAAATCCTCCAATTAGTGTTTCATTTGATGGGAAACATTCAGCGAATGGAAAATCTTTCCATCCCTTAAAAAACCAAGAAAAGACAGACTGCAGGAGCGCAGCCTGTCTCTATTAAACTTGTAAGATCAGATCTTAGAAACCTACGTAAACACCGTCTTTGATAACAACAGCCTTAGGTGCTTTGTTAACTTCACCTTCTGCTGTCCATGTCATATCCTCACCTGTAAGACCATCTACGTTGAAGTTGGAATCAGAGAATACGGAAACAAGGATATCACACATCTCTTCATGAGACATACCTGTTACATCAAGACCACCGTTGTTGTCTGCATAGTAAGCAAGTGCTGCATAGATTGCATATACACAGTCGTAAGCATCAGCTGCGAACTGGTTAGGAACATCTGTGTAAGCGCTCATGTACTTTGTAACGAAGGAAACTGTAAGAGCGTCCTGAGCGTCAGCTGCGAATGGTGTAAGAAGAAGTACGTCCTCAGCAAGGGATGTATCGAAACCTTCAAGTGTAAGGATACCGTCCATACCGTCAACGCCGAAGAATACAGGTGCATAACCCATTGTGGAAGCCTGCTGAAGGATCAGGGAAGCTGGTGTGTAGTAAATTGGAAGGAAAACGAGGTCAGCGCCGTTCTTCTGAGCATCTGTAAGCTGTACGGAGAAGTCGTTTGCTGTATCGTCTGTGAATGTTGTTACGGAAACAACTTCAAGACCGATCTCATCTGCCTTTGTCTGGAATGTCTGGTAGATACCTGTGGAGTAAGCATCGGAGTTATTGTAGATGATGGCTACCTTTGTAGCAAGGCTGTTATCAGCGATGTACTGAGCGGAAGCAAGACCCTGGTTAGGATCGGAGAAGCAGAGCTGGAATGTCTGATCCTTCTTCTCTGTTACGGATGTAGCAGATGCGGATGGTGTTAACATGAAGACTCTGTCTGCGTTTGCTTCTGCAGATACAGCTACACAAGGAGTTGTTGTTGTACAACCAACGATAGCCTGTACGTTCCAGTCCTTAAGGTTGTTGTAAGCGTTAACGGACTTCTCAGCGTCATGCTCGTCATCCTGTGGATTGTAAGCGATCTGGAAATCACCTGTTACGGAGTTAAGCTCATCAACAGCGATCTGGGAACCAAACTGACAAGCGTTACCATAGATAGCAGCGGCGCGTGTGAATGGGCCGATCAGACCAAGGTTTAATGTACCTGTCAGGTTCTCGGAGATTGCAACTGCGTCGTTGTACTGGATTGTGTTCTCTTCTGCTGGTGTCTCTTCAGCAGCGGAAGCTTCTGTTGCTGGTGTCTTCTCTTCTGCTGGCTTCTGAGGCTCGGAGGAACCACAAGCAGCAAGAGAAACAGCCATAGTAAGTGCTAATACTGTAGCTAATGCTTTTTTCATTTTTCTTTCTTCCTTTCTTTTTTTGCATCAATTGTTTGCATACCCGTACATTCGCTGTAAGGGCAGCTAAATGACGAATTTGAAATTCATTCTAGTATGAACAGCAATAAATGTCAATGGATAACTCAAGAGAAACCCTTAAAAACACTGCATTTTTTGCGTATTTTTAAGGGTTTCTCTGTTATCGCGTATTATCTATATCTGTCTGTTATATCAGATATTCCACAGAGTTATGACGCCTATGCTCTTCGATTATTCATGCTCACATGCATAATCCCGCCGGATGCTGACCGGATACTTTCAGATCATTTTTACATGACCGGTGTCCAGTACTGACGATTGTAGAGGTCTGTCAGTCTGTAGGTTGCCTGGGCATAACCTTCACCGATATCCACATTGGAGATCATGAGATCGTCACCGACTGTCAGTGTCTCACCCAGATAGTAGTTGTTGAGGAACTCACCATCGTAGCTGTAGTAATCGCAGACAAAATCAAGTTTGTCACCGGCTTTCAGGCCTTCCATATCCTTGGCAACCGTATCTGTCTCGCCATCCGCATAGAAGTAACGGGCACCTTCCACATAACCTTCAGGATGATCCTGATCAAATACGAGGATCAGATCCACACGGTCACCGTTGAGGAAAGCAGGTACACGGCCTGTGATCGTATAATCGTCGCCATCCCATACCTCATCCATGAAGTAGTAAGCGACCGGCTGGCCATCGATAGCGAGCCAAGTACGATCATACTCACCCAGCAGATCGCCGGATTCCGCAAACTGGTAAACA
>JAZUHQ010000140.1:0-3216 GCA_045641805.1 Lachnospiraceae bacterium | reverse complement strand
CTGCCATCCACAGCCCCTCTTGTAGGTATGCTGATGCTTGGTAACCTGTTCAGAGAATCCGGCGTTGTTAAGCAGCTGACAGAAACCGCTTCCAACGCACTGATGTACATTATCGTTATTCTGCTCGGTACTTCCGTTGGTGCCACAACAAGTGCAGAAGCATTCCTTAACTGGACAACCATCAAGATCGTTATTCTGGGTCTTGTTGCTTTCGGTGTTGGTACAGCCTCCGGTGTCTTATTCGGTAAGCTCATGTGTAAGGTCACAGGCGGAAAGGTGAATCCACTGATTGGTTCAGCCGGTGTATCCGCTGTTCCGATGGCAGCCCGTGTATCACAGAAAGTCGGTGCAGAGGCGGATCCTACAAACTTCCTTCTCATGCATGCGATGGGTCCAAACGTTGCCGGTGTTATCGGTACTGCAGTTGCAGCCGGTACATTCATGGCCATCTTTGGTGTTAAATAAGGTCAGAATTACAGGAGATTAAACTATGTCAGATATCATTAAAAAACCTGTTCGCATCACAGAAACGATTCTCCGCGATGCGCATCAGTCACAGATCGCAACAAGATTGTCAACAGAGCAGATGCTTCCGATCATCGAAAAGCTGGATCAGGTCGGCTATCATTCTGTTGAGTGCTGGGGTGGTGCCACATTTGATGCCTCCCTCAGATTCCTTAAAGAAGATCCATGGGAGCGTCTCAGAAAGCTGCGCGACGGCTTTAAGAATACAAAACTTCAGATGCTCTTCAGAGGTCAGAATATTTTAGGTTACCGTCATTATGCCGATGATGTCGTTGAGTACTTTGTACAGAAGTCCATTGCCAACGGTATCGATATTATCCGTATCTTCGATGCCCTCAATGACCTTCGTAACCTTGAGACATCCGTGAAGGCTTGTAAGAAAGAGGGCGGTCATGCTCAGATCGCACTGTCCTATACACTGGGTGAAGCTTATACACTGGAGTACTGGAAGAATATCGCCAAGAGAATTGAGGATATGGGTGCAGATTCTATCTGTATCAAGGATATGGCTGGTCTGCTCGTTCCTTATCAGGCATCCGAACTTGTCTCCGCATTAAAGGATGCAACATCACTTCCGATCCAGTTACATACACACTATACAAGTGGTACCGCTTCCATGACATACATGAAGGCTGTAGAAGCCGGATGTGATGTCATCGATACAGCGATGTCCCCATTTGCACTGGGTACTTCCCAGCCGGCAACAGAGGTTATGGCAGAAATATTTAAGGGTACACCTTACGATCCAGGCTTTAACCAGAAACTCCTTGCTGAGATCGCTGATTACTTCAGACCGATCCAGGAAGAGGCACTGGCCAGCGGCCTTCTGAATCCAAAGGTGCTGGGTGTGAATATCAAGACACTCATGTATCAGGTACCGGGCGGTATGCTTTCCAACCTCGTTTCCCAGCTCAAGGAAGCCCATGCAGAAGATAAGTACTATGAAGTACTCGAAGAGGTGCCACGTGTTCGTAAAGACTTTGGTGAACCACCACTCGTTACACCTTCTTCCCAGATCGTGGGTACTCAGGCTGTTCTCAACGTCCTGATGGGTGAGCGTTATAAGATGGTGACCAAAGAGTCCAAGGCGCTGCTTCATGGTGAATACGGTCAGACAGTTAAACCTTTTGATCCTGAAGTGCAGAAGAAGGCGATTGGTGATGAACAGCCGATCACATGCAGACCTGCAGATCTGATCGAGCCTGAACTTGCTAAGATCGAGAAGGAGATGGCACAGTATAAGCAGCAGGATGAGGATATCTTATCTTATGCATTATTCCCACAGGTAGCCACAGAATTCTTCAAGTACAGAGAGGCTCAGAAGACTCAGATCGACCCTCAGACAGCCGATACAAAATCCAAGGCATACCCTGTTTAATTTGTCAGAAAAATCCCGATAAAAATTGAATGTTTTTATCGGGATTTCTATTTTTGGCGATTACTGTCTTGAAATGAGGCGTTATTTGGAGTACAATAAAACATGGATACAGGGGTTTTCCTGTGTTGTCAGGCGTACTGACAAAAAGAATATTTTAACACAATAGGAGGGAAGGAAATGGCTAAAGTTATTTCTTTAAACGAGGCAGCTGCTTTAGTAAAAGACGGCGATACAGTTCTTTGCGGCGGCTTCCTTAACATTGGTGGTGCAAACGAAGTTATCCACGCAATCTCTGGTACAGAGGTTAAAGGCCTTACAGTAGCAGCAAATGATGGTGGTGACCCAAATCGTAACGAGCATGGTGTTCATGAGCTCATTCACAACTGTCAGGTAGATCATCTGATCGCTACTCATATCGGTATGAACAAAGAAGTTGGCGCAAAGATGAACGATGGTTCCATGAAAGTTACACTTGTTCCACAGGGTTCCTTAGCTGAGAAGATCCGTTGCGGCGGTTTCGGTCTTGGTGCTGCTTTAACACCAACAGGTCTTGGTACACCTGTAGGCGTAGGTTCTGAGGATGCTGCTGGCGGTATCAAAGAGTCTATGGTTATCGATGGCAAAGAGTACCTTATCGAGAAGGCTCTTCGTGGTAACGTTGCTTTAATCTATGCATCTGTTGCTGATAAATATGGTAATGTTAAGATCCATGGTGATGCTCGTAACTTCAATATCGTTATGGCTGCAGCTGCTGATACAGTTATCTGCCAGGCTAACAAGGTTGTTGATCTTCTTGATCCTGATGAAGTTCTCATCCCAGGCGTTCTTGTTGATTATATCGTAGATATGGGAGGTAACAACTAATGGAGAAAGGTTTAATTAAAGGCTATATTGCAAAAAGAGCTGCTAAAGAGTTCCAGGATGGCGATTTCGTAAATCTTGGTATCGGTCTTCCAACAATGATTCCTGCATACCTTCCAGAAGGTGTAAAGGTTATTCTTGAGGCTGAGGTTGGTATGGCAGGTCAGGGCGGTGCTCCTGAAGTTGCTGACCCAGAAGTTATCGATGCTGGTGGTGCATCCGCATCTGTAGCTGTTGGTGGTTCTTTCATCGATTCCGCTACATCTTTCGGTCTTATCCGTGGTGGTCACGTTAACTGTACAGTACTTGGTGCTCTTCAGGTAGATGAGAAGGGTAACCTTGCTAACTGGATCATCCCAGGCAAGATGGTTCCTGGTATGGGTGGCGCTATGGACCTTTGTGCAGGTGCTAAGAAAGTACTTGTAACAATGGAGCATACACAGAAGGGTGCT
>JAZUHQ010000139.1:0-6211 GCA_045641805.1 Lachnospiraceae bacterium | reverse complement strand
GTGCGTCTTCAGGGTTGCGGTCCTCCAGTGGAGGACTCTGCCGCAGGCAGAAGCAACGACCGAGCCGGAGGCGAGACCGAACCCGTCCCTTTTCCCAAACAAAAAGCACCGCCCCCGAAGTTGTTCTTCAGAAACAGTGCTTAGTGTGCGTCTTCTGGGTTGCGGTCCTCCAGTGGAGGACTCTGCCGCAGGCAGAAGCAACGACCGAGCTGGTAAGCGAGACCGAACCCGGCTAGCGAGACCGACCCCGTCCCTTTTCCCAAACAAAAAGCACCGCCCCCGAAGTTGTTCTTCAGAAACAGTGCTTAGTGTGCGTCTTCAGGGGCTCGAACCCTGGACACCCTGATTAAGAGTCAGGTGCTCTACCAGCTGAGCTAAAGACGCGTTTTATGAAGTTTTTCTAACACCTAACAGTGTTAATGCGTCTTCAGGGGCTCGAACCCTGGACACCCTGATTAAGAGTCAGGTGCTCTACCAGCTGAGCTAAAGACGCATTTTTTGTTGTCATCGCTGACGACAAAAATGATTATATACTAGCCTTCTATAAAATGCAAGACCTTTTTCAATTTTTTTCTTAATTTTATTTTAAAAGTTTTTACGATTTTTTTACGTATGAAATGTAAAAATGCGTTATAATAATAAAGATAATAAAGATAATCTATCTATTTTTATATAAAGGAGTCCTTTTACACATGGAACCAGAAAAGAAACCCACACCTGAGCGCAAGCAGAGGTTCATCGCCAACAGCCAGTACTTCACGCTTGCCATCTATGTGGTCATCACCTTTGCGGTCTGTCTGATCGTCTACAACTTCATCAATAACTGGCATGTCGCCAGAGGCTATCTGATCTCGATCTTATCGACGCTCTCTCCATTCCTGATCGCCGCTCTGATCGCTTACTTCATCAACCCGATCATCAACATGATCGATCGTGTCATCTTTTCCAACTTCAACATGGAGAAGCATCAGAAGGCCCATAAGTTCCTGTCCCTGCTGCTGGCTTACATTCTCTTTGTAGGCGCCATCGTTCTGGTCCTGGCATTCGTGATGCCACAGATCATCCTCAGCTTAATGCAGCTGGTCAGACAGATGTCCACCTTCTACTATCGTATTTCCAAAAACCTGAACTCCCTGAACGAAATGCTTCCGGGTGTGGATCTTGCCTATGTCCAGGATCTGGCCAGCCAGTATCTGCCGGACTACATCAAGTCCCTCCAGTCCACCATTTCCAGTGTTGTTCCAATGCTGTACGATGCCAGCCTTTCCATTATCGGCTGGATCATCAATATCATTCTCGCTTTCGTAATCTCCTGTTACATCATGTCTGACAGAGCTTACCTGAAGCGTGGTTCCAAACGTGTCATCTATGCACTCTTCAGCGAAGAGACTTCCTATAAGATCATCGTCACTGTCCGTGAGTGCAACAGCATTTTCAGTGAATACCTGATCGCCAAGGCCGTGGATTCCCTCATCATCGGTTTCCTCTGCTTTATCCTCATGTGTATCCTGAAACTGCCATATGCCGTTCTGATCAGTCTGATCGTCGGTATCACCAACATGATCCCTTATTTCGGACCATTCATCGGTGCTGTACCGGGTGCGATCATCCTCCTGATCACTTCTCCAATGAAAGCCCTGATCTTCCTGATCCTGATCATTGCCCTTCAGCAGTTTGACGGCGTTATCCTTGGACCTCGTATCCTTGGTAACTCCACTGGTCTTCCACCAATCTGGATCATCTTTGCCATCACCGTGGGTGGTGCCATGGGCGGATGGATTGGCATGTTCGTCGGTGTTCCGGTTGTCGCCGTTCTGACTTACCTGGGCAACAACTACGTGGATTTCCTTCTTTACAAGAAGAACATCCAGCCGGATCTCTCCAATATCAACATTCCGGAGATCAACAACGACAACGTCTTTGTTCCGAAGGGATTCGTTTCCACCAGCAAGAACAAAAAGCGTCACAAGAAATCCGAGCAGGCGGTTTCAGAACAGAAGAAGGCAGAAAACACCCTGTCCGAATTAAAAACACCGGAAGAAGCCATGCTGACTAAAGACCTGATCACAGAGCCAAAGGCCCCTGATCAGAACACAGCCGAAGAAGCTTCCAATTAAACCGTCCATAAACTTGTAAAAACAAAAACAGCGTATCACCTGATACGCTGTTTTTTGTTGATCGATTATTCAAAAGCTTTGTTGCTTAAATCTCTCTTTTATGTTCTTCCGGACGAATCTCCTTGATATAGAGCGCGGTCTCCGGATCTCTGTGAGCCACCAGTCTGCAGATTGGATTACCCTTTGCAGTGAAACGCTCCTCATACTCTGTCATGACATTGCCCTCCACATACTCACTGTTGTGAAGATCAAAAGTCACGTTGTCCAGCTCCCAGTTGGCTTCCTTGACCTGCTCCAGGGAGAAGTCAAACAGAAGTCTGTTGTCTGTCTTAAAGATGACTCTGCCTTCCGGCTTTAAGATCTGGTTATATCTGGACCAGTATTCCTTGGAAGTCAGTCTGCGCTTGGCATGTCTGTCCTTTGGCCATGGATCGGAGAAATTTAAGTAGATCTGGTCTACCTCATCCTTGTCAAAGACACGGACGATATCTTCGGCATCCATTCTCAGGAAGAAGATGTTGTTGCCTTCATATTCACGACGCTTTTCAAGTGCACGGACAAGCACGCTGGAATACTTCTCGATACCGATGTAGTTGATATCCGGATTCTGTGCTGCCAGTGTCATAATGAATTTACCCTTACCCATACCTACTTCGATATGGATCGGATTGTCGTTCTCAAATAATTCTCTCCAGTGACCCTTCTGCGCTTCCTGAACTTCAGGATCGTGCAGTGCGTACTCATCGGCCGCAATGGTTTCTCTGGAACCTCTTACATTTCTAAGTCTCATTGATTTTCCTCTTTATTAATCCTGATTGTCCCTAGGCAGTGCGATCGCACCTGTTCTGGCGATCTCCACGATACCAAATGGCTGAAGAAGCTTAATAAAACGGTTGACCTTGGATGTCTTGCTTGTCAGCTCGATGACCATTGTCTTTGGTGAAAGATCCACGATGTGCGCACCTGTGATGGAACAGATCTCCATGATATCGGAACGTGTTGCGTTGGTATAAGTAATCTTGACCATGACCAGCTCTCTGTGTACACACTGAGCCTCACTGTAACGACGCACTTTGATAACGTCGATCTTTTTATTCAGCTGCTTTTCAATCTGCTCCATGATACGATCATCACCTGTGGAGATGATGGTCATGTTGGAGATATCTTTATTCTCAGTCTCACCTACTGCAAGGCTGTCGATATTGAAGCCTCTTCGGGAGAATAATCCGATGGTCTTGGAGAGAACACCGGCCTGGTTTTCTACTAATACGGAAAAAATGCCTTTCATGTCCTTACTCCTTTACCAGATCATATGAGTAAACATCGCATACCATCATTGCAGCGCCTTCGCTCGCAAGGAAAGCATCGATCTTCTCATCCATCTCATCGTTGTTGGCCACATGGAATGTCTGAATGCCATAAGCCTCGGCCAGCTTCTCAAAATCAGGGCTGCCTGCCAGAGAAACGCCGCTGTAGCGCTCGCTGTAAGTATGGTACTGGTACTCTCTTACAAGGCCAAGGTAGCCATTCTTCATGATGACAAACTTGATTGGCAGATCCCACTGGATCATGGTTGCCAGTTCCATCAAAGACATCTGGAAGGAACCGTCACCGCAAACAGCAACGACCTGTCTGTCAGGGAAAGCGGCTCTTGCACCGATACCGGCAGGGATTGAATAACCCATGGTACCGAAACCGCCTGTTGTCAGGAAACGGCCATGTTTCATAATGTAATTGTCTGCAGACCAGAGCTGGTTCTGACCAACGTCTGCCACATAGATGGCATCGTCGTTCATTTTTCCACTGAGGGTCTGAACAAACTTACATGGATTCACAAAATCAGGATGGAACTGACGCTTATCCACGTAGTTCTTCTTTCTCTCCTGAAGATCTGCATTCCATGCAGAATAATCACTCTCATAATCGAAAAGAAGCATGTTTTCGAAGATGACCTTGACATCACCAACAAGTGGTGTGGTTGTACCAAGGTTCTTACCGATTTCCGCAGGATCCACATCGATATGGATGATGGTTGTGCTTCTTCTCTCCAGTTTATAAGGCTTAACCACTGCGCGGTCCGCAACGCGGGCACCGACCAGCATGAGGGTATCACACTCATGCACCGCATAGTTGGCGTGTGGTTTACCGTTTGTGCCAAGCATACCCAGATAGAGTGGGTCTTCGTTTGGCATGACACCGATACCCATCATAGTGGAAACGACAGGGATGTTGTGCTTGTTGGCAAATTTTCTGACCACTTCCTCACCATCACCGAGGATAGCACCACCACCGACACAGATCAGTGGCTTCTTCGCCTTGGATAAAGCATCAATGACACGACGGATCTGAAGATTGTTACCTCTGACAGTTGGCTTGTAGCCACGGATGTTAACCTCATCACAAGGGATATATTCCACCTTCTGGTTCTGGATATCCATAGGAACATCGATCAGAACAGGGCCTCTACGGCCTGTGGAAGCGATCATGAAGGCTTCCTCCATGATACGTGCAAGGTCTCTTGCGTCCTTGACAAGGTAACTGTATTTAACGAATGGCTCAGCGGAGCCGACGATATCTGCTTCCTGGAAGACATCCTTACCGAGAAGATCGGAAGATACCTGACCTGTAATCGCGATCACAGGAATGCTGTCTGCATAAGCAGTTGCCAGTGCAGTGACCAGATTGGTTGCACCAGGACCGGATGTAGCAATACAAACCGCCGGCTTACGAGTCACTCTCGCATAACCGTTGGCTGCATGGCCACCATTGAGCTCATGACGGACAAGGACTGCCTTAATATTGGAATCATATAAACTATCGAATAAAGGACAAATTGCGACGCCCGGATAACCAAACACTGTGCCAATTCCGTGCTTTTCCAGACATTTAACAATGATCTGTGCCCCTGTTAACATATCGGACACCTCCTGTATCTTATGTATCTTGTTTATTGCGTGATGAATGCTCAGCGCGTGAAATGCCTCCTGCCTAAAGCAGTGCCTATTTTGCAGGCATTTATGCGCTTTCACATGACTTATTTTTTCTGATAGTTATCTTTCACTCTAGCATATTTGGAATTTTTTGTAAAGAATATGACCCACAAATTTGACTTTTTCGTAAAATTCCATTACTATAAGGGTTGAACTAAAGTTCACATTTTAAACTATATAAAAACCTTCAAAAAACGCATCTTCGGATGCACCGGGAGGAAAATCATATGAGAAAACAAAGACTGACCCGTCTTCTTGTTCTGGTCCTGATCATCTCACTGATGATGCCGGTTCCTGCCTTTGCCAAAAAGAAAAAGACAACCAAGGCCGAAACAGAAGAAACCGAACTTGTTGCCCGTATTCTGGATACCGATGAAGTATCCACCGATGAGATCGTTCTCTTCTCCAGTGCCTGCGTGGTCATGGATACGGAAACCGGACAGGTCCTCTACTACAAGAACCCGAATGACAAGCATTATCCGGCCAGCATTACCAAGGTCCTGACAGGCCTCCTTCTGATTGAAAATGCCAATCTCAAGGACAAGATCACTTTCACAGACGAGTGCTGGGAGGGTGTCGACTACTGGACAGACATGCATATCGGTATGCTGAATGGCGAGAGACTCTCCGTAGAAGCCAGTCTCCATGCCATCCTGCTTTCATCCGCCAATGAGGTCTGCAACCAGGCGGCCATCTATGTCAGCGGTTCTGTCAAGGAGTTCTGCAAGCTGATGAACAAGCGTGCCAGATCTCTGGGCTGCTACAACACCCACTTCACCAATCCGAATGGTCTTCAGGATGAAGATCACTACACAACCGCCTACGACATGGCCCTGATCTCCCAGGAAGCGATCAAGAACGAAGACTTCCGAAGAATCACCGGTACGACTTTATATACCGTCAAGAAGACAAACAAACGTAAAGAAGGTTTTGACCTCGGCCATAAACACCGCATGCTCATGTGGACGGATTACCACTATGATGCCTGCATCGGCGGCAAAACAGGCTATACACCGGATGCCGGCAATACACTGGTCACCTATGCAGAGAAAGACGGCCACACACTGGTCTGTGTCACTCTGGAAAACAGAGACGGCCATCTCT
>JAZUHQ010000138.1:0-2715 GCA_045641805.1 Lachnospiraceae bacterium | reverse complement strand
TGTCGTCATATCGATCACAGAAAGCTTTGAAGAATAAAAAAAAGAGAGAGATTTATTAAAGGGGAAACAAAAAATGATTAGTAAGAGTATTGTCGTTAACAATCCATCCGGCTTACATCTCAGACCTGCCGGTCTGCTTTGTAAAGAGGCCATGAGATGGCATTCCCGCGTATCACTTATCAGCAAAGGCACAACAACAAACGCGAAGAGCCTTTTATCTGTCCTTGCTGCCTGTGTAAAGAACGGTGATACCATTGAACTGATTTGTGATGGCAGTGACGAAAAAGAGGCAATGGAAGCGATCCAGAACCTGATCGAATCCGGTCTCGAATAATCAGATTTCAGGAAAAAAGGACGGCTTGCCGTCCTTTTTTTCTTGCTGCTTTTGCCCATAATTTCTGGGTATAAGGGCACAACTTCTGGTTATAGCTGTCTGCTTGACATCAATTTTTATTAGTGTTATGCTGTTTGTACCGATAAAGGCGTCGGGTATAGTATTTGAAAAGGAATGAAAGACATGGGGTTAATGTAATTAGTCCAACTTTATTTAAGCTATTTGTATACGGTGTAGTTCTACGACTCCAGCGCTCATAGATCGCAAGATATTCTTTGGGAAAGTTGTGTCACAGGACCGTGATTCGACTTGTATGCTGGTGAAATAGGTCTACAGTTTCATGAAAAGCTGATGGGATTCCCTTGGCTTTATTTTAGTGTCTGAAAACAAACGTATTAAATAGATAAATTGGAGGAATATAGAATGTTAAACTTTAAAAAATATAAAAGAGTACCTGTTATGCATTATCCTGAGCGTCAGTGGCCAAACAAGGAGATTGAGAAAGCACCGATCTGGTGTAGTGTAGACCTTCGTGACGGTAACCAGGCCCTGATCGAGCCAATGGTTGTAGAAGAGAAGTTAGAGTTCTTCAACCTGCTCTGCAAGCTCGGATTTAAGCAGATCGAGATTGGTTTCCCTGCAGCTTCCCAGATTGAGTTCGACTTTCTGAGAAAGCTGGTTGAGGAGGATCTGATCCCTGATGATGTTCAGGTACAGGTTCTGATCCAGTGCCGTGAGCATCTGATCAAGCGTACTTTCGAAGCTATCGAAGGCTGTAAGAATGTCATCATTCATATCTACAATTCCACATCTACACTTCAGAGAGATGTTGTATTCGGTATGAGTCGTGAAGAAATCAAACAGATCGCCATCGATGGCACAAAGATGGTTAAAAAATATATGGAAGGTTTCCCTGGCAATATCCAGTTAGAGTACTCTCCTGAGAGCTTTACAGGTACAGAGATGGATTTCGCACTTGAAATCTGTGAGGCCGTTTTTGATGAGTGGCAGCCAACTGTTGAGAATCCAATCATCTTCAACCTTCCTGCAACTGTAGAGATGACAACACCTAACGTTTACGCAGACCAGATCGAGTGGATGTCCACTCACTTCAAGGAGAGAGATAAGGTCGTATTAAGTATCCACCCTCATAACGACAGAGGTTGTGGCGTGGCAGCTTCCGAGCTGGCACTGCTTGCAGGTGCTGACCGTATCGAAGGCACACTCTTTGGTAATGGTGAGCGTACAGGTAATGTCGATGTTCTGAATATCGCTTACAACATGTTCTCTCAGGGTATCGATCCAGAACTGGACATTGAAAATATCAACGAGATCATCGATGTCTATGAGAGATGCAACAAGATGGAGATCGATCCTAGCCACCCATATGCAGGTAAACTTGTCTTTACAGCCTTCTCCGGTTCCCATCAGGATGCCATTAACAAGGGTGTACATGCGATGGAAGAGAGAAAGCAGACCATCTGGGAAGTGCCTTATCTTCCAATCGACCCATCCGACCTCGGCAGAAAATACGAGCCAATCGTTCGTATCAACAGCCAGTCCGGTAAGGGCGGTGTTGCTTTCGTTATGGATCAGTATTACGGCTTCAAGCTTCCAAAGATCATGCACAAAGAGCTGGCTGATGAGATTCAGGTTATTTCCGAGAGACAGGGTGAGGTTTCCCCATCCCAGATCATGGACAAGTTCAGAGCCATGTATATCAATGCCAAGTATCCACTTCATTTCAAGAAGATGAAACTGGAAGATATCGCAGAGACAGACGATGGTGCAGATACAAAGGTTGTACTGACTTATACACACGGCGAAGAGATCAAGACCACCGAAGGTGTTGGTAACGGTGCTATCGATGCGGTTAAGAAAGCCCTCTATAAAGAAGCAGGCTTTAAGACAAAGCTGACTATGTACGAAGAGCATGCCCTGACAACTGGTTCCGATTCTCAGGCGGTTACCTACATCCAGCTGAAGAACGAGGAAACAGGCAAGACAGCATTCGGTGTTGGTATCAGTTCCAATATCAACCGTTCCTCTATCAGAGCGATCTTCAGTGCCCTCAACAGACTTTTCTATATGTAAATAGATGCTAAAAGGATATCCGAAAGGATATCCTTTTTTCGTGTAAGCGCTGGGCTCGAACCCAATATATACTTGGATTTTACAGAGAGCGTATTATAATAAAGATTAGGCTTGATGAAGGAGTATCTATGACTAAAACAGTGGGACAGGAGCGATCATTCTACAAGATGGTCTTTGCCATTGTGATCCCTATCGTTATTCAAAATTTAATTAATACATCAGTGAACTCAGTGGATGTGTTCATGCTTGGCTATGTGAGTCAGACTGCCCTTTCGGCATCCTCATTG